>DKBI01000329.1 GCA_002451175.1 Betaproteobacteria bacterium UBA6904 | reverse complement strand
TGGTGCCCACGAGCAGACTCGAACTGCTACGGCTGTTTAGGCCACTAGCCCCTCAAGCTAGCGTGTCTACCAATTTCACCACGTGGGCATTACCGCGTTTGCGTTCGATCAAATTATCGCCTAATTCGGCACGTCCTTCGCCTTCGATTCCGCAGGTTTCGGCGTCGCGCTCTCGCCGGCGGCCGGTTTCGCGGTCTCCGGAGCCGCGGGCGGCGCGGCAGCGGGGGCCGGCGCCTGCGGCTGCTCGGCCTTCACGCCTTCCATGACGCTGCCCGTGCTCTTCGGCCGGTGCGTGGCGAAATACGCCAGCCCGAGGCTCGTCAGGAAGAACACCGTCGCGAGCGCCGCGGTCATGCGGGAGAGAAAATTCGCTGACCCGGTCGCGCCGAACAGGCTGCCCGAGGCGCCGCCGCCGAAACCGGAACCCATGTCGGCGCCCTTGCCGTGCTGGAGGAGCACCAGACCGATGATCGCCAGCGCGATCAGCACGTGCACCGCAATCACCACCGTGAACCAGAATTCCATCGCAATCCCTTCTTAGCCTGCGCCGCGCGCCGCCGCGCGCGCGATCTCGAGAAATTCACCGGCGACCAGCGAGGCGCCGCCGATGAGCCCGCCATCGACGTCCGGCATCGCGAAGATCGCGCTCGCGTTGCCCGCCTTCACGCTGCCGCCGTAAAGAATGCGCAGCCCCCGGGCCGCCTCGGCGTCGCGCGCGGCCAGCCTTGCGCGCAGGAAACCATGCACCGCCTGCGCCTGCTCCGGGGAGGCCGTGCGCCCCGTGCCGATCGCCCACACCGGCTCGTACGCGAGCACCGCCCGCGTCATCGCGCCTGCGCCCGATGCCTCGAGCACCGCATCCAGCTGCCGCGCCACGACGGCTTCCGTCCGGCCGCCATCCCGCTCGGCGAGCGTTTCGCCGACGCAGAGCACCGGCGTCAACCCGGCGGACTGCGCAGCGGCGAATTTCGCCGCCACCAGCGCGTCGGATTCGCCGTGCCATTGCCGNNACCTCGCCCGTGTAGGCGCCGGACGCGTGCGGACTGACATCCTGCGCGCCCCACGCGAGCGGCGTCGCACCCAGCAGCTCGGCCACCTGCCCGAGATACGGATAGGGAACGCACACCGCGCAATCCGCCCGCCCGCCCGCCGGCAGCGCAGCCACCACCGCCGCGAGCAGCTCGCGATTGGCGGCACGGCTGCCGTGCATTTTCCAGTTTCCCGCCACCAGCCGGTTGCGCATCGAACGCGGGTCCGCAATCAAAAAACGCGCAATTTTACCGCATTGCAGGCGCCATGCGGCAGCGCAGCGAACCTCTGCCCTACAGATAGCCCAGCCAGCGCGGCACGAACAGCACGATCTCGGGGACAAACGTCAGCACTAGGAGCATCGCCGTCATGGTCAGGACCAGCCAGCCGCACCAGAGCATCGTCGACTCGATGGAAATGCCGGCGATGCGGCAGGTCACCATCAGGTTCACCGCGGTCGGCGGGGTGAACTGGCCGATCGCGACGTTGATCGTCATGACGATGCCGAGCCAGACGAGATCCCACTGGAAGGCCTGCGCGACCGGCACGAGGAACGGCAGGAACACGAAATAGGTCGCCGCGGCGTCGAGCGCCGTCCCGGCGATCAGCAGCATCGCCGTCATGGCGAGGAGCACGGCGGTCTCGCTGGTCCCGCTGCGGGTGAGCCAGCGCGCGAAATCATTGAACACGCCGATCGTGTCCACCGCCCAGCCGAACAGCGTCGCCAGGGCCACCATGAAGAGGATCACCGCGGAGATTTCCGCCGCCTCGGCGAGCAGGTCCCAGACCTGTCGCCAGGTCATCGAGCGATACACGACGAGCGCGATGCACAGCCCGTAGGCGACGGCCACGACCGCGGCCTCGGTCGGCGTGAACGCCCCCGAGCGCATGCCCCCGAGGATGATGACCGGCGCGAGCAGGCCCCAGCCCGCTTCGCGCAGGCTCTGCCAGAACTGCGGCGCCGGCTCCGGATCGTCGCGGCCCCAGCCGTGCAGCCGGGAGAAGACGAGCGCCGCGCAGACCAGCGAAAGACCCGACAGCAGGCCGGGAACCAGGCCGGCGGCAAACAGCGCCTGAACGCTGGCCTGCGGCACCAGCACCGAATAGATGATGAGCGCGATGGACGGCGGAATGACGATCGCCGTGGACCCGCCCGCCGCGATGAGGCTCGCGCTGAACTCCCGCGGGTAACCGGCGCGCGTCATCGCCGGAATCAGGATCGCACCGACCGCGGCGGCGTCCGCGGGACCGGAACCGGAGATGCCGCCGAGGATCATGCACACGAGCACCGCCGCGACCGCGAGCCCGCCGGCGCGCTTGCCGACGACGCTCTCCGCCAGCCGCACGAGGCGCGCCGCGACGCCCGAGCGCTCGAAGATCATGCCGGCCAGGATGAACACCGGCAGCGCAATCAGCGGGTACTTGGCGATGCCGCCGTACACCGTCGTCGGCACGGACATGATGCCCATCTTCGCGGCGACGATCACGGCGACGCCCGACAGGCCCAGCGCGACCGCCAGCGGCACCGCGGCGCACATCAGGGCGAGGAACACGCCGAACAGCAGCCAGCTCATCGGCGCCGCCACACGTGGAGGAAACCCTGCACGATGCGCGCCAGCACCAGCAGTGCCAGCAGCGGCAGCCACACCGTGTAGATCCATTGCGGCCAGCCGAGCCCCGGCGAGGTCACCTCCAGGTCGAAGTCGTCCCACGCCATGCGCGCGCCGAACCACAGCAGCAGCGCGATCATGAGCGCGCTCAGCGCGAGGCTGAGCAGCAGCCAGCGTCGGCGCCACGCGGGTCCGGCGCGTTCGACGAAATAGGTGACCGCGATCTGGTTGCCGTCGAGAAACGCCTTCGCCGAGCCGACGAAGGTCAGGAAGACGAGCAGGAAGACCGACACCTCCTCGGTGAACGCAAAGGAGATGTTCGTGAGGTAGCGCGCCACCACGTTGCCCAGCGTGATGAGGCAGATCGCCGCCATCGCGGCGGCGCCGAGAAAGCGCTCGACGCGGAACTTCGCGCCGGGCGGCAGCGCCGCGGGCGCGCCGCCGGGGCGTTCGGGACTGCTCAGATCAGGACTTCTTCTTGCGCGCGGCGACCGCGCCTTCGGCCTTCTTCACGAGGTCCGGCCCGATCTGCTTGGCCCACTTGTCGTACACCGGCCGCGTGACCTTGACGAACGCCGCGCGCTCGTCGGGCGTGAGCTTGACGATGCCGACGCCGAACCCCGCAATCGTCTTGTGCACCGCCGGGTCGCCGCCCGTCATGCCTTCGCGGGCGAGATCGATGCAGTACCGCCCGGCCTCGACCGCCGCCTCGCGGACGATCTTCTGATCCTCCTTCGACCAGTTCTCCCAGACCTCCTTGTTGGCGACGAAGATCAGCGGATCGGCAACGTAGCCCCAGAGCGTGACGTTCTTCTGGCCCACGGTGTGCAGTTTCGCCGCCGTGAAGATGGTCAGCGGGTTCTCCTGGCCGTCCACTGCGCCGGAGGCGAGCGCCGGCTGCGCGTCCGCCCAGCTCATCTGCGTCGGGTTCGCGCCGAGCGCGGTGAAGGTGTCGAGGAACAGCGGCGAGCCGACGACGCGGAACTTGAGGCCCTTGAAATCCTCGGGCCTGCGCAGCGGGCGCTTGGAGTTGGTCACCTCGCGAAAACCGTTCTCGCCCCAGGCGAGCGGCACGACGCCGGTCTTCTCGATGATGCGGAACAGCTCCTTGCCCACCTCGCCGCCGGTCAGCGCGTCGATCGCGTCGTAGTCGGGCATGAGGAACGGCAGCGAGAAGACGTTGAGCTGGCGGATCTGCGGCGACCAGTTGATCGTCGAGCCGATCGCCAGGTCGATCACGCCCTGGCGGATCGCCGTGAATTCGCGCGTCTGGTCGCCCGCGACCAGCGAGGCGCCCGGATACATCTTGATGTTGATGCGCCCGTTGGTGCGCTGGCGCACGAGGTCGCCCCAGCGCTCGCCCGCCTTGCCCCAGGGAAAGGCGGTGCCGACCACCGTCGACAGGCGGTATTCCGGCTGATACTTGGCCTGCGCCCACGCTCCGGGCGCGGCGCTGAACGCCAGCCCGGCGGCAGCCAGGGCGGCAAGGACGGATCTGCGTTTCATCGTGGTTCTCCTAGAACGATGTCTTCGAGCGCCTGGAGGATCTGGCCTGGATCGAGCCGCGCCGCCTCTTCGAGCGGCTTCGAGTAACCCACCGGAATGCGCGGCCCGGCGAGCCTTTTTACCCGAACTCCAAGCTGCTCGGCAACCTCGGCGGCGATCTCGGCGCCGAAGCCGGCGACTCGCACCGCCTCGTGCACGACGAGCAGCCGGCGGGTCCGGGCCGCCGAGGCGAGCACCGCGTCGCGATCCCAGGGCCAGACGGTGCGCAGGTCGATGACTTCCACCGAGATGCCCCGCGCGCCGGCGGCTCGTGCCGCATCGAGCGCCGTGTGCACCGCGCGCGACCAGGTGACGAGGGTCACGTCGTTCCCCGGCCGCAGCGTCTGCGCGCGGCCGAGCGCGACGCGCTCGGCCGGGTCGACTTCGTCCTCCAGGCCCCAGAGCTCCTTGTGCTCCATGTAGATCACCGGGTCGCCGCACGCCAGGGCGGCCGTGAGCAGCGCGTGATTGTCCTGCGGAGACGACGGAGTGACGACGACGAGCCCCGGCACGTGCGCGAACCAGGCCTCGAGGCTCTGCGAATGCTGCGCCGCCGATCCGGCCCAGATGCCGATGGGCAGGCGTGCCACGAGCGGCACGCGCCCCTGGCCGCCGAACATGTAGCGCGCCTTCGCGGCCTGGTTGACGATCTCGTCGATGGCGCAGAGCGCGAAATCCACGACGCGCATCTCGACGACGGGCTTGAGGCCCGCCAGCGCCATGCCGACCGCGGCGCCCATGATCGTCGCCTCCGAGATGGGCGTGTCGATCACGCGGGCGGCGCCGTATTTCTCGAGCAGGCCGCGATATTGGCCGAAGATGCCGCCGCGACCGACGTCCTCGCCGAGCGCTACGACCCGGGCGTCGGCGGCCATCGCACGATCGAGCGCGTCGCAGGATGCCTGCGCGTAGCTCAGCCGAGCCATCGGCCGCTCCCGGCGTCCTGGATGTCGGTGTACGCATCGCCGGGTGCCGGCCACGGCGCCGCTGCCGCGGCGGCGAGCGCCGCCGCGACCTCGGCCTGCGCCTGCGCGCCGACCGCCTCGAGCTGCGACGCGTCCGCGCCCATCGTGCGCAGCCGCCGGGCGGCCGCCGGAATCGGATCCTCCTGCAGCGCGCGATCCACCTCGGCGCCGTCCCGATAGCGCGCCGGATCCACGGAGACGTGCCCCTTCAGGCGGTAGGTGATCGCGTGCAGGAAGCGGGGGCCGTCGCCGGAACGCACCGCCGCCGCCAGTTCTCCCGCCGCCGCGTGCACGGCGAACACGTCGTTGCCATCCACGGTGACACCGGCGAGGCCGATGCCGCGCGCCCTCGCCAAGGCCCCCTCCCCCGCGGTCATGGCGTCGGTCGCGGTCGTCGCCGACCAGCGGTTGTCCTCGCACACGAAGAGCACCCGCAGCCGGTGGATCTGCGCCCAGTTGAGGCCCTCGAGAAACGGCCCNNAAATCGGCGATGTGCATCGAGCCCCCCTTGCCGCCGTTGAATCCGGGCGCGCGCCCGAAGAGCTCGCACATCGTCTTCTCGATCGAGGCGCCCTTGGCGATCGTGTGCCCGTGCCCGCGGTGGGTGGAGGTGATCAGGTCGGCGGGCCGCAGGTGCGCGCACACGCCGGCCGCCACGGCCTCCTGGCCGGTGGACAGGTGCAGCGGCCCGCGCACCGGCGCATCCGCCAGGCTCGCGCCAAACGCCGCCACGCCGCCCTTCGACGCCTGCTCCGCCGCGTCCTCGAAGGCGCGGATGCGCGCCATGGTCCGGTAGAGGGCGAGGCCCTGCTCGAGCGGGATCGGGTTGGGAGAATTCAACGCCGCGCGAGTCTATCAGTCAGACGCCGCGCCGCCGATGCACGCGCCGCGCGGCGTCCGCGGCGAGTTGCGCCGCCGCGTCGCTCATCACGCGCAGCAGGCCGCGCGCGAGGCGCTCGCGCAGCGCGGCAAGCAGCCCGGGCAGGCGCACGGAGTCGCTGAGCGCCTGCGTTTCCTGGGCGTACAGCAGAAGGATCCCGCGCAGAGCGCGCTCGAATTCCTCGCGCGGCATTCGCGCCCGCAGCTTGTCGCCGGCGGACCAGATCTCGAGGATGCGCCACGACAGCTCCAGGCCCTGTTCGATGCGCTGCAGGCGCAGGGGATCGATGCGCCGGTAGGGGATCTCGATGCGCACCGGGAAGCGCGCGACGTCGCCGAGGAAATCGCGGTCCACGGCGCGCACTTCCTCCAGCAGCTGCAGCGCGAGGCGCCGGCGCGCCTCGGCCGCCACGCGCGGGCTCGCCGCTGCGCGCCGGATGACCAGCGCGTCCTTGCGGACCTCCTTGGCGACGTTGAGCGCGAGAATCGGCTCGATGCGCGGCAGCGCCACGCGCAGCGGCAGGATGGCGCGCAGCGCATGGGTGGATCGGTGACTGAAAGCCTCCAGCAGGCGCCGGTTCAGCACGGCCAGCGCCGCCGCGCGGTCCATGCGCGGCGCGGTCAGCCCTTCGGCGGCTTCACGGCGCGGTGAAAGGCCATCATGCCGGAGAAGACGCTCTTCGACGTGACGCTCACGTAGCCGAGGTCGCGGAGGACTTGCGACAGCTCCTCTTCCGAGTAGAACATCTGCAGCGCGTGGATGAAGTACTGCTTGCAGTTCAGCGCCGCGCGGCCGCTGCGGAACATGAACCCGGTGAACCACAGGCAGAACCGCAGGTAGGCGTAGTACAGGGTCTCCACCGTGCGGTTCGCCGGCCGCAGCATGTCGCAGTGATAGAAGCGGCCGCCCGGCTTGAGCACGCGCAGGATCTCGCCCCAGACCTGGCGCACGCGCAGATGGCGGGAGGCGAACTGCAGTGTCACGACGTCGAAAGTGTTGTCCGGGAACGGCAGCTTGTGGACGTCGTCGATCGTGCTGCGGATGCGGAAGCCGAGCGCCTCGGCGCGCTGCCGCCCGACCTCCTGCATTTCGCGGCTGCGGTCGATGGCGTGCACCTCCAGCGTCGGCTCGCGCTTCAGCAGGGCGATGCCGATGGCGTTGGTGCCCGCGCAGACGTCGAGCACGCGCTCGCCGGGACGGATGTCGACGGTGGCCATGAATTTCTGCAGGAACCAGTCCCACAGGCCCAGGCTGGCGACGTAATTGGCGCGGTCGTAGTAGGGCGCGACGTCCGCAAAGACCTCGTTCAGCTCCTGGGTCCAGACAGTCTGAAAGCGTTCCTCGCGCGCAATCTCGCGCGCAGCAATCGGCGGTGGATTCATCTCCGCGGTAACTCCCGATAAAGGTTCAAGCGCGCAAAGTTTAGGCCGCGCGGCCCCGGTGTCAACACCCAAGCGCAAACTCAGAGCCGGAGCAGAAACACGGCCGAGGCCAGCGTCCCCACCAGCGCGACCGCGTAAACGACCGTCGCCACCATGCCATCGGCGCGCACGCCGAGGTCGTAGCAGGTGATGCGCAGGCGGTGCGCGGCGCTCCAGAGCGAGACGAAGACGAGCGCCACCGCAGCCGCCTTCGCCAAGCCATGCCGCAGGAAGGCCAGCAGGTGCTCGTAGCGCAGCAGTTCGGGCGTCGCGCCAAGGGCCGCCAGCAGCGTGATCAGGATCAGGGCCGGCGTCACGAACGCCGTCACCGTGCCTCCGGCCGCGAACGGCCCCCAGACGATCGGCTTGTTGGATTTCGCCATGGTCAGAATGCCCCTGCGAGGAACAGCATGCCCAGCGACAGAATGCCCCAGACGGCGAAGTGGGCTCCGGAGACGATGCTCTCGGGCACGAACTCCTCGCCGCGCTGGAAGGGCATGGCCTTGGGCGCGAGGTTGAACCAGGTGATGCTGTGATACGCGGCGAACGCGAGGGCGAGCAAGTGGAACGCGATGCTCAGCGGGCTGCGCAGCGCGGCGAGAAACGCGCCGTACGCTGCCGGCCCGTCGGCCAGGCTCTTCAGGCCGTACACCAGCAGCAGCGTGTAGCCCATGATGAACAGGCAGCTGAACTCGCGCGCCATGTAGCGCAGGTAGCGCGGGTGGCGCGTGATCCACTCCGACGTCATCGGCCGGACGTAGGGCTTGCGGCTCATTTCTTCAGCCATGGCATCAGGTGCTCCTTGTACCAGTCCACCGTGCTCTTGATCTTGACCTGCTGGATCGCCGCCGCGGGATCGACGTGCTCCGGGCAGACCTCCGAGCACGCGCCGACGAAGGAGCACTCCCAGACGCCTTCCTTCGAAGCGATCTCCTCCTGGCGCTGCTCGCGGCCGCCATCGCGCGAATCCTCGTTCCAGCGGTGCGCCAGCGACAGCGCGGCCGGTCCGATGTAGTCGGGAATCAGCCCGTACTCGGGGCAGGCGGCGTAGCAAAGCATGCAGTTGATGCAGAGCGTGAACTGCTTGTAGCGCTTGAGCTGCGCCGGCGTCTGGCGGTACTCGCCCGCCTCGCCCGCCTTCGGCTCCTTGGGAATCAGGTAGGGCTTGACGCGCGCCAGCTTGGCGACGAAATCGTCGATCACCGTCACCAGGTCGCGCTCGACCGGGAAGTGGCGCAGCGGCTCCACGCGGATCACGCCCGGGTAATCGCGCAGGAACGCCTTGCAGGCGAGCTTGGGCTCGCCGTTGATCATCATGCCGCAGCTGCCGCACACCGCCATGTGGCAGGACCAGCGGTAGCTGAGCGTCGGATCGATCGTTTCCTTGACGTGGTTGAGCGCATCGAGGACCACCCACTCCTCGCGACAGCTCACCGAATAGCGCTGGAAGTGCGGCTCCGCGTC
>DKBI01000302.1 GCA_002451175.1 Betaproteobacteria bacterium UBA6904 | reverse complement strand
GAGGCGCAGATGGACCGCTTCGCGCTGTGCCTCGCGCTGGGCTACGTCGATCCGGACACCGAGGCCCAGGTGCTCGCCGCGCAGGAGCTGGGTCATCCCCTCGCCACGCTCGGCGCCGTGACGACGCGCGACGAGCTGGTCGCGCTGAAGGCGCGCGTGCGCGAGGTGCGCATGACCGACGAGCTGCGCCATTACATCGTCGAGCTGGTGCGGCGCACGCGCGCAGCGCCGCAGGTGCAGCTCGGCTGCGGGCCGCGCGCGTCGATCGCGCTGGCGAGCGCCGCCAAGGCGCTCGCGCTCGCCGACGGCGAGGACTTCGTGCGGCCGGATCACGTGCACGAGCTCGCGACGGCGGTCCTCGCACACCGCATCGTGCTCGACCCGCAGGCGAAATTCGCCGGCGCCTCGCCCGCCGCGCTGGTCGGCGACATCCTGCGCGAGGTCCGGATCCCGGCGTGAGGCGGGCGCTCTACGCCGCGCTGCGCGTCGTCAGCGCGTTCGATCACTGGCTGCGCGAGCGGCTGACCTCGGGCGGGTGGCTGGTCCTCGGCGCGGGCGGCGCGGCCGCCGCGGCCGGCATCGACGTCCATCGCACGCTGACCGCCCAGGCGTTCACGTTTCTCGCCGCGCTGCTGCTCGTCGCCTTCGCCGGGACGCTGCGCTTCCGCGCCCGCGTGAAGGTGCGGCGCGAGCTGCCGCGCTACGCCACCGCTGGCGAGCGATTCATCTACCGCATCACGCTGACCAACGGCGGCGCGGCCGCGATCGACGGCGCCACGCTCCGCGAGGACTTCCGCGATCCGCGGCCCTCCTATGCCGAGTGGCGCGCGGCGCGCGAGCCGGGCGAGGAACGGCGCAACTGGTTCGATCGCAACGTCGGCTACTTCCGGTGGCGCTGGCTGATCGAGCAGCGGGTGCCGAAGACCGAAGGCGAAATCGCGGTGCCGACCACGGGTCCGGGCGCGTCGGTCACGCTCGGCATGGGGTTCACGCCGCGCCACCGCGGGCGCATCGAGCTCACCGGCGTCCGGCTCGGGCGAGCCGACGCGCTCGGTCTCGCGCGCGGGCTGGTGCGCCTGGAACTCCCCGCCCACGTGATCGCGCTGCCGCGTCGCTACCGGCTGCCGCCGCTGGCGCTGCCGGGACGGCGCAAGTTCCAGCCGGGCGGCGTGTCGCTCGCGGCCTCGGTGGGCGACTCCGAGGAATTCTTTGCGCTGCGCGACTATCGCCCCGGCGATCCGCTGCAGCGGCTGCACTGGAAGAGCTTCGCGCGCACCGGCAAGCCGATCGTCAAGGAGTTCCAGGACGAGTTCTACGAGCGCCACGCGCTCGTCCTCGACACCGGACGCACGCGCGCTGCCGACGCCGCGTTCGAGGAGGCGGTCTCCATCGCGGCGTCGTTCGTCTACACGCTGGACACGCAGGAGTGCCTGCTCGACCTGCTGTTCGTTTCCGGCGACGGCGCGCAGTCGGCCGCGGTGCGCACGTACACGGGCGGGCGTGGGCAGCTCCATCCGGCCAACCTGCTGGAGGTGCTGGCGGGCGTCGCTCCCACCGCGCCCGGCGATTTCGCGGATCTCGCGCGCGCGGTCATGGCGCGCCGCGGCAGCCTGTCCAGCCTGGTCGTCGTGCTGCTGGACTGGGACGCCGCACGGCGGGCGTTCGTCGCCGCCGCGCGCGCCTCCGGGCTGCAGGTGCGAGCGCTGCTCGTGTGTTCCCCGGCGCAGGCGCCGCGCGACCCGGCCGGCGGCTTGACCGTGCTGCACCCGGGCGAGATCGAACGCGGACTGGCGGGGCTGCAGTGACCGCCGCGCCGCCGGGACTCGTCGGCGCCAGCCTGCTCTTCTGGGGCTGGCAGACCGGAAACTGGTTCGTCGCGGCGGCGCTCGCCTTGGGTCTCGAAGGCGCGCGGCGCCTCCGCGTTCGCTTCGACCTCGGCGCCACGGAACATGCGCGGATCGCCGACCTCTGCACGATCCTGTTCGTTGCCTCGGCCGCGCTGCTCGCCGTGAACCGCGGCATCGCGCAGGGCGTCCTCGCCGCGTTTCAGTGGATCCCGGTGGCGCTCGCGCCCATCCTCGCCGCGCAACTGCTCTCGGCCAGCGGGCGCGTGCCGCTGTCCGCGCTGTTCCGTCACCTGCGCAAGCTCAAGCGCCACGATCCGGCGACGCGCGATCCGCTCATCGATGCGAGCGCGGTCTACGTCGCGGTGGCGCTGATCGCCGCGGGCGTCGCCAACCGGCAGGGTTCCGGCTATTACGCCGGGATCGTGCTCGCCACCGCCTGGGGCCTGTGGGCTGCCCGGCCGCGGCATAGCCGTCCTTCCGCGTGGCTCGCGCTGCTCGCCGTCGCCACCGGGGCCGGCTATGCCGGACATGCGGGCCTCGAGCAGGCCCAGGCCGCGATCGAGAACTGGGTTTCGGAGTGGTACTTGAGCGGTTTCGTAGGCGATCCGTATCGCAGCACGACGGACATCGGATCGATCGGGCAGCTCAAGCTCCAGGACACGATCGTGCTGCGCGTGTTTGCCGCGGCCGACGATGCCAAGCGCCCGAAGCTCCTGCACCGCGCCAGTTACAACACCTACGTCGACACGACGTGGTTGGCGCGCGGCGCGCCGATGCTCCCGGTCGAGGGCGAGGCGGCGGGGCTCAGCTGGCGCCTGTCGCCCGCCGCTGCGGAATCGAGCGTGCCGATCGCCGCGCGCATCGAGCGCGGCCGGCTGCTGCTCGCGCTGCCCGCGACGACCGTGCGGATCACGGGCCTGGGCGCGCGCGCGCTCAAGCGCAATGCGCTCGGCGCGGTGCATGCCGAGATCGCCGGCGACTGGATCCAGTACGAAGCGGAGTCCGCCGAGAACGCCGAACTCTCGGTTGCGCCGGGCGCCGAGGAGCTCGCCGTGCCGCCTGCCGAGCGCGCGACCTTCGTCGCGGCCGCCACGGAACTCGGCCTGCAGGGCCTGTCGTTCGACGCCGCGCGCCGCCGGATCGAGGCGCACTTCCAATCGTTTGCGTATGCGACGTGGCGCGATCGCGCGCCGCCCGCAGGCACGACGCCGCTGGGCGAATTCATGCACGCTTCGCGCGCCGGTCACTGCGAATACTTCGCGGCCGCCACGACCCTGTTGCTCCGAGCGGCCGGGATTCCCGCGCGCTACGCCACCGGATTCGCGGTCATGGAGTACAGCGCGCTGGAGAAGGCCTGGGTCGTGCGCGCGCGGCACGCGCACGCCTGGAGCCGCGCCTGGGACGGAAACCGATGGATCGACATCGACACGACGCCGCCGACCTGGTTCGAGGCCGAGGCGCAGCTCGCGCCGCTCTGGCAGAAGGCGACGGATCTCGCGCGCTGGGCGGCGTTCCGCTGGTCGCAGCGCGGCGAGGTGCAGGCGAGCGACGCCTGGTACGTCGTTCTCGCCCTGTTGCTCGTGATCCTCGCCTGGCGGATGTTGCGCGGGCGGCGCACGACCGGAGCGGCGTCGGCCATGCCGCCTGAGCGCGCCTGGCAGGGTACCGACTCGGAGTTCTACGCGGTGGAACGCTCGCTCGCCACGCAGGGATGGCCGCGGCCGGATGGCGCGCCGCTGACCGCCTGGCTCGAGTCGATCGCCGCGCAGCTGCCCGGCGAACAGTTGCCCGCGATCCGCGAGGCATTGCGCATGCATCAACGCTACCGCTTCGACCCTCGGGGTCTCACGCGCGAGGATCGCCTGCGGCTGCGCGCGCTGTGCGCGGCCATCGTGGCGGCGCTGCAGCCGCGCAAGCGGGCGTATCGGGCGTAAGCGATCTGTAAGCGACGTGTCGCCTGCGCGTGGGCGAGCATCGTTCATCATGGCGGCGTGGAAACGGAATTGACAGGAGGCACGCCATGGATCCATTCGTCCCCGTTGCACTGACCTTCGGCATGCTCGTCGCCGCGAGCCAGCAGGCCATGATCATGGAACAGTACGCGGCACGCGCCCGGTACGCGACTCCGGTCGCCGTGCAGCCCGTCTGGGTTCCCGCCGACGCGGGCGCCGTGCAGTGCCCCTGCCCGCCGTCGCCCGCCGTGGTCGCGGCGCGCACGCAGGGTTCCAGCGAGTTCATCGCCCACTGGCAGGATTTCATGCAGCCGTCGGTGAGCCGCGGCGGCGGGTTCGGCACGCCGGGAAACTGGAACCGAGGTCGCTAGCGACGCGTGCCGCCGTGCGGATAGTTGAGTGGACGCCCACTTCAGTGACGTACAGGGCGAGGCGATCGCCCGGCAGCGGTAGCGGGTCCATAGCTTCGCCTTCCAAGGGCGGACAACGGGATACCTGCGCGGCAAAGAGCGTGGCTCAAGCCAGCCGAGAACGCGCTGTCTGAGGGGTGTCGAATGCCGAATCAAAGCGATCCGCATCGCAACTTTGGCACGTCAGGCTGGCGTAGACTTCTCGCCGCACTCGCTTGGAGGGACGTCCCGTGAGGCACCAGCGCCAATTGTGGCTGTTCGTCGTTGCCATCTCTTTCGGAGGTCTGCTAGCGGCTGCCGCCGAATCAGCTGCAGCGCAGGAAATCCTAAACGCTCAGGAACTGGAAACATTCGCTGAGCGATACTATCAACGGCCACAGCCCGAACGCGTAGACTCCGCAATCGCGTTCCTGGGTACTACCGACCTGCTCGCGAATCGGTCCGTCGAGCACATGTATTTCGGTTTCTTCGCCAACGTCTTTGCGCGGCACCCTGAGCGTGCGGTTGAGTGGCGGGAACTAATCAGCAAGCAAAACGCCCAAACTCGGGAGACGCTGCTCAAAGCGATGAGTGCATCGACGGAGCTGCGACAAGCGATCGCGAACGAACCTCCCACTCCGGGCCGCAACGACTTGTGCTGGGGTGCGTTCTTCGCTACCGGCGACACGCGGCAAGTCGCACCCGTCATCGACGCACTGCGGTTTGTTGGGGAGCGCCGTAACGAAGTGCTGTTTGCGGCTGCGGGCTCGGCAAAATGGTCGCTCGCGCTGCAGGCTCGCAAGCACCCGCTGGTTCGTCGGATGATCGAGTACATAGCCGCGAACTACCCGCCGCCGTTGCGCAACGAGATAGCGGATGTCCTCGCCAAGGACGCCTCTCGCATACGGCAAGACGTTGCCGCGATCATGCGCTCGCAGCAGGCCAGGGGTCTGTGGCTAGAGCACGGCGCGGCGCCGACGCCCAACGCAAAGCTGAGCTTTCTGCTTGGGTTACCCGAAAAGACGGCCATGCCCGATGCAGCAACATCGACTGGCGCAACTAATGTTTTGGCGCGCGCGATTGAAAAGGCGCGCAATGCCGAGAGTTACTGCTCGCAGTACGTGGTCAGGGACTTCGCTCTCACGCAGCTAAAAGATCATGATTTTGCGGCTTACGGCGCCAGGATCGACTATACGGCGCCGGATCGCTACCACGTCACTCAACAGGCCTGGCTCGACACTGGAAGCAAGTACGTGTTTGACGAATGGGTCAGCGTTGGCGACGACAACTTTCAGAATAGTGGGCTTTGGTTCCGCACCAGAGACGGAGTGAACGGTGCACAGAACCGAAAATTGTCCTTGCGTGAGCTGGTGCAGAAGCTCGCGAGAATCGGTGTGCCGAGAGGAATCGGAGAGGTGACCGTCGGCACCAGAAACTATCTGCAATACACATTCGAGGCCCTTCTACGCCGCGGGGAGGAAGGTGAACGGCTATTTTGCGGCCCGCTGGCGTCGGGTGATTGCGAGTTGCGGCTCTGGATCGACGCGAAATCAGAGACACTGGCGAAGGCACACTTAAGTCTTCGCGGGAGAGGTAAGGGCGGCAAAAGCGTTCACGTCGTGGTTAGTCAGGTATTCGATTGCCATGGTGAGGCAATCAACATCACGCCGCCGCCGCGGCTGAATGCGGTCGACGCGCCAGACGAAAAGTTCATGGTTACGGACGCAAACGTGGCTGCAATGCCGCACCATGGCGGCGAAACTTTTTGGAACCTTGGCAGCTCAGCTGACATAGATCGCGCGATCGGTCTGGCGGTAGCGCACAAGTTGCCAACCGGTAATCCCCTACCACGGCCACCCTACCCCTACATGCACTACTTCCGCACGGAAGTGCAAAACGTTTCGGATCGCTCGTTAAAGATTGTCTGGTTCGGCTCCTTTACGCTGCACGATGGCAAATGGGTCGGCAACCGGCTTGCAGGCACCGGACCGCTCGCGCGCCGCTTTTCTTCGTGGTACACGGATGGCGAACGCACCGAGAACGGCGTGATCCCACCTGGAAAGACTGCCGTCGACAGCATGAGCTGGACGGGCAGCAACGCTCCGGGCTTCACGCGGCAGAAATGGTCCTATGTGGCCGTAGATGCTGTCGGCAATGCCTATTACGCAGAAGCGGTTGTCGAGCCGGACGTGGTTAAGTCCGTGCCGCCGGCAACGGCCTCAAAATGAACGCACCAAGGCCGTTGTTGTTTGCATTCTCTGAGTTGCGCACTTGGAGTCGGCATGTCAATGGGCTGATTCCAGCTTCATGAAGCAACCCACATGGGTAAGTTCAGGCCAACTCGTGCGGACGATCTCGAGGTCAGTTATGGGTCGATATCGTCCCTTCGCCGTTCCCGAGAACGGACATGTCAGAGGGTGCATAGCAGACGTTCGAAGGTCCGTTCTCGAGCGGCTACCCACGCGACCTAACACGCCATGAAAACCCGGCGGGCGACTGAGACCATTCAGACAATTGCCGTCCCGGAATTCAGTCGTTTTCGCCTCGTAACCAGCGGGGTGGCTGGGTTCCGTCGGTCGCAAAAGAACCCTTTAGACGGATCCTGAAACCCGGTAAGCGTAAATAGCGTCTCTATGCTGCGTCCGCAGTAACGCGCAAACGA
>DKBI01000007.1 GCA_002451175.1 Betaproteobacteria bacterium UBA6904 | reverse complement strand
GAGGGCAACCTGTGCCGCTGCACGGGCTACCACAACATCGTCAAATCCATCATCGCCGGCGCGAAAGCGATGGCCGCGGCGAAATAGCCGCCGCCGAGGAGGGTCGAGCGCATGCATGCATTCAAGTACCACCGTCCCGGCAGCCTGAAGGATGCCGCGGCGCTCGCCGCGCAGAGCCCGGACCACAAGCCTCTCGCGGGCGGCCAGTCGCTCGTCCAGGCGATGAAGCTGCGCCTCGCCTCACCCTCGGACATCGTCGATCTGGGCGCGCTCAAGGAGCTCGCCGGCATCCGGGCGAGCGCCACGGAGATCACGATCGGCGCGATGACGCGCCACGCGGACGTCGAGCACTCGGCCGACGTGCGCAAGGCGATCCCGGCGCTCGCCGAACTCGCCGCGCACATCGGCGATCGGCAGGTGCGCGCGATGGGCACCCTCGGCGGGTCGCTGGCGAACAACGACCCGGCCGCCGACTATCCGGCCGCCGTGCTCGGCCTGGGCGCGACGGTGATCACCAGCCAGCGGCGCATCGCGGCCGACGATTTCTTCAAGGGGCTCTACGAAACCGCGCTCGGCCAGGGCGAACTGATCACCGCGGTGAGTTTCCCCGTGCCGAAGCGCGCGGCGTACCTGAAATTCAAGAACCCGGCTTCCCGCTTTGCGATCGTCGGCGTCTTCGTCGCCGAGATGGCGAGCGGCGTGCGCGTTGCGGTGACCGGGGCCGCGGCGTGCGTCTACCGGCAGAAGGACATGGAGCAGGCGCTCGCAGCCAACTTTGCGCCCGCTTCGGTTGCTGCCGTCCGGCAGGCCGCGGGCGGCCTGAACACCGATCTGCACGCGAGCGCCGAGTATCGCGCGCACCTCGTCACGGTGATGGCGAAGCGGGCGGTGGAGGCGGCGCTCGGCTAGCCGCAGCGGCGCGCCGATTCCCCGCGAGGGCCTGCTTCGGCAGGCCCTCGCCATTTGCGGCGCTGGTTGCCGGCGCAGCCGCCGAACCGGTGGCGGAGCCCGGTCAATTGGCGGAAAATTCGCGCTTTCCCCACCCGGTTTCCATCATGTCGCGCGCCCGACCTGCGTCCATCGACGCCACCCAGGAGCTTCTTGCGTCGGCGGATTACGTCGCCGACCGCAGCCTCGCCACGGCGCTCTACCTGTCGCTCGCCATGCAGCGGCCGCTGTTTCTCGAGGGCGAGGCGGGCGTCGGCAAGACGGAGATCGCCAAGGTGGTCGCCCAGGCGCTCGGGCGCGAGCTGATCCGGCTGCAATGCTACGAAGGGCTGGACATTGCGCAGGCGGCCTACGAGTGGAACTACGCGCGGCAGATGATCGAGATCCGCCTCGCCGAGGCCGCGGGCGAAAAGTCGCGCGAACGGCTCTCGCAGGACATCTTCTCCGAGAAGTTTCTCGTCAGACGGCCGCTCGCGCGTGCGCTCGAAGGCGCGCCGGGCGCGGCGCCGGTGCTGCTCATCGACGAGCTCGACCGCACCGATGAGCCGTTCGAGGCCTACCTGCTCGAGGTCCTTTCCGACTGGCAGATCTCGATCCCGGAAATCGGCACGCTGAAGGCGGCCGAGCCGCCGATCGTGGTCATGACCTCGAACCGCACGCGCGAGATTCACGACGCGGTGAAGCGGCGCTGCTTCTACTACTGGGTGGACTACCCGGACGCGGATCGCGAGCTGGAGATCCTGCGCCGCAAGGCGCCGCGCGCCGCCGCCGCGCTCTCCCGCGAAGTCGTCGCCTTCGTGCAGCGACTGCGCACGGTGGACCTGTTCAAGCTGCCCGGGGTCGCGGAAACCATCGACTGGGCGAACTGCCTCGTGGCGCTCGACCGCATGGCCCTCGACCCGCAGACCGTCAACGACACCCTCGGCGTCCTGCTCAAGTACCAGGACGACATCGAGCGCATCGCCGGCGAGGAGGCGCAGCGCCTGGTGAGCGAGGCGAAGCAGGCCGTCGCCGCGGCGTAGGGAGCGCGCGTGATTCCGCAGCTCGATCCCGGCGCGCCGCAGGGCCGGCTGGCCGAGAACGTCGCGCATTTCGCGCGCCTGCTGCGCGCGGCCGGGCTGCGCATCGGGCCGGACCGGGTCGTCGATTGCGTGAAGGCGCTCGAGCTCGCCGACTGCAACCGGCGCGAGGACTGGTACTGGACGATGTCGGCGGTGCTGCTCTCGCGCCAGGAGCAGCGCCCGCTGTTCGACCAGGCGTTCCGCATATTCTGGCGCGACCCGCAGCGCTTCGCGCAGATGCTGCAGGCCCTGCCCAAGTCCTACGGCCGGGCCGGCCAGGACGCGCCGCAGAGCCAGCGCCTGTCCGATGCGCTGTTCGCGGGCCAGAAGGCGCCCGAGCAGACCGAACCGGAGCCGCGCGCCGAACTCGATGCGCGGCTGACCTTCTCGTCGCGCGAAGTCCTGCAGCACATGGATTTCGACAGCATGTCCGCGGCCGAACTGGAGGCGGCGAAGCGGATGCTGCGCGAACTGCGGCTGCCCCTGCCGCTGATCCGCACCCGCCGCTGGCGCCGCTCGGCGCGCGGCAGCCGCGTCGACCTGCGCGCCACCCTGCGCGAGAGCCTGCGCGACGGCGGCGACGTGATTCCGCTGGTGCGCGGCGCGCCGCTGGCGATCCACCCGCCGCTGGTCGTGCTGTGCGACATCTCGGGCTCGATGAANNTGCGCCATCGCGACGTGGACGTCGCCATGGCACGCGTCGCGCAGCTGATCCGCGACTGGTCGGGCGGCACGCGCATCGGCACCTGCCTGCGCGAGTTCAACTGGCGCTGGAGCCGGCGCGTGCTCGGCCAGAACGCCTGCGTGCTGCTCGTCTCGGACGGCCTGGACCGCGAGGCGGGCGAAGGATTGAGCGAGGAGATGCAGCGGCTGCACAAGTCCTGCCACGAGCTGATCTGGCTGAACCCGCTGCTGCGTTACGAGAAATTCGAGGCGCGGCCGGCGGGCGTGCGGGCCATGCTGCCGCACGTCGACCGCTTTCTGCCGGTGCATAATCTGAACAGCCTGGTGGATCTCGCGCGTGCGATTTCCGAGCCGGCGCCCAGAAACGTGGAGAAACGCGCATGGAAATGACTGGCGAGCAGCGGATCCCGGCGTCGCAGGCCGATACCTGGGCGGCCCTCAACGATCCGCAGGTGCTCAAAGGCTGCGTGCCCGGCTGCGAGTCGATCGAGGCGGTGAGCGAGAACGAGTACCGCGTGCTGATGACGGCGCGCGTCGGTCCCGTCACCGCCAAGTTCAAGGGCCGGATGGTGCTCGCCGACGCGAACCCGCCGCACGCCTATGCCCTGTCCTTCGAAGGCCAGGGCGGCGTCGCCGGTTTCGCCAAGGGCTCCGCGACGGTCCGCCTGACGCCGCAGGGCAGCGCGGAGACGCTGTTGAGCTACCAGGCCAAGGCCAACGTCGGGGGCAAGCTGGCCCAGGTCGGCTCGCGGCTCGTCGACGCCGCGGCCCAGAAGGTCGCCGCCGAATTCTTCCAGGCATTCAACGAAAGGATGTCCACCATGCATGCCGCAGCCGCACACGCCGTCGAAGAGCACGCCGAGCACGCGCTGCCCGCGCCCGTGCCGCGCGATCCCGATCTGCCCGACGTCGAGCCGGCTTCGCTCGCGTTCTTCGCCGCCGGCGCGCTGATCGTATTCTTCGTCGCGCTCATCACCCTGCTGTAAGGCGCGGGCGCGCCGCGCAGGAATGGCGGTCCTACGCGGCCGCCGATTTCTCCGCGGCGTCGCGGATCGCGGCGGCGAGCTGCTCCGGCGGGTAGGCGCCCGACACGCCCGACGCGCGATCGAAGATGAACGTCGGCACCCCCGAGATACCCAGCTCGCGCACGAACTCCTCCAGCGCCTCGACGCGCTCGCCCGCGGCCGCGTCGGGCCACCCGGTCACGCCGCACTGACGGGCAACGGCGTCGAGCACGGCGGCATCGCCGATGTCGCGCGCTTCCTCGAAGTACGCGCGAAACAGCGCATCGACGACGGCGTTGCCGTGCCCCTGCGACTGCGCGAGGTCGATCAGCCGGTGCGCGGCCACGGTGTTCGGCGTGCGCTGCATGCGCTCGAACGCGAACGCAATGCCTTCGCCCTCGCCTTCCCGCGCGACGCGCGCGTCCAGCGCCTGCCCGCGCTCCAGCGAGCCGAACTTGGCGCGCCGGTATTCGGCGCGCGCCATGCCGGCCTCCGGCATGCCCGGATTGAGCTGAAACGGCAACCATTCGATGCTCGCCTCGACCTCCCCCGCGAGCAGCGCCAGCGCCTTCTCCAGGCGCCGCTTGCCGATGTAGCACCAGGGACAGACGACGTCCGAGGCGATCTCGATGCGGATGCTCTTTGCCAAAGCGTTCTCCTAGTCCGGGTTTCTCGGAGGAACCGTCCAGAAATAGAGGATGCGACCGTTGGACACCTGCTGCCGGTCCGGGTGCCAGTCGCCCAGGTCGAACTGATGCGACACGATGCGGGTGCCTGGACGCAACTCCCGCAGCAGCCGCGGCCGCAGCTTCAGGTTCAGCTCCGGCAGCAGGAACAGCGTCACGACGGTCGCCTCGCGAAAGTCCGCGGTCAGCACGTCGCCGAGCTGGAATGTCACCTGCCCGGCGACTCCCGCGCGCCTTGCATTTTCGCGCGCCTCGTCGACCCGGTAGGGGTCGATGTCGATGCCGACCGCCCGGATGCCGCCACGCACCGCAGCCGCAATCGGAATCCGGCCGTCACCGGATCCCAGGTCATAGAGGACGTCCCCCGCCTTCAGCTCGGCGAGGCGCAGCATGTCCTCGACCACCTCCTGCGGCGTGGGCACGAAGATCACGTCCGGCACGCGAGGCTGCGCGAGACCCGTGCAGGCGGCAAACCATGCCGCCGCGGCCAGCAGCGCCCGCCAAGTCACGCGGCGCCCGGCCTCAGGCGCCGGCGATCGTCATCTGGTCGATCAGGATGGAGCCACAGCGGCGCGAACCGCGCACGATGGCGTCGCTGCCGACCGCGACGATGCCGCGGAACATGTCGCGCAGATTGCCGGCGATCGTGATCTCCTCCACGGGGTAGGCGATTTCGCCGCCTTCCACCCAGTAGCCGGCCGCGCCCTGCGAATAATCGCCCGTCACGAGGTTGACGCCGTGTCCCAGCAGGTCCGTGACGAGCAGCCCGCGATGCAATGCCTTGAGCATGGCGCGGAAATCCGCGCCGCCTCCCGGCACGACGAGATTGTGGTTGCCGCCCGCGCTGCCCGTCGAGCGCAGGCCGAGCTTGCGCGCCGAATAGGAACCGAGGAAATAGCCCTGCAGGATCCCGTCGCGCACCACGGTCCGCTCCTGCGTCGCCACGCCCTCCTCGTCGTACGGCGAGCTGGCGAGACCACAGGCTTCGTAGGGCCGCTCTTCGATGGAAACGACAGGCGAGAACACCGACTGGCCCAGCGCGTCGACGAGAAACGAGGTCTTGCGATAGAGGTTGGATCCGCTCACCGCCGAGACGAAGGTGCCGATGAGCGAAGTCGCCACCGGCGCCTCGAACAGGACGGGCGCCTTGCAGGTCGCGATCTTGCGGGCGCCCAACCGGGCCAGCGCACGCTCGCCCGCGTAACGGCCCAGCGCCACCGGGTCGGCGACCCGCTCCGGCACCCGCGACGCGCTGTACCAGTCGTCGCGCTGCATCGCGCCGCGCTCTTCCGCGATCACGGACAGCGAGAGCGTATGGCGCGACGTCGGAAACCCGTGCAGGAAGCCGGCGCTGGTGGCCATGACGAACTGCGAATGCTGTGCCGAGAGCATCGCGCCCTCGGAATTGCGGATCTTCGGCGACAGCGCGAACGCGGCGCGCTCGGCGCGGCGCGCGACGGCAATCGCCTCCTCCGTGCTGAGATGCCAGGGATGGAACAGGTCGAGGTCCGGAAACGCGGTCGCGAGGCTGGCCGCGTCCGCCGGCCCGGCGCAATCGTCGATCGCCGTGCGGCGCGCGATGGCCATCGCCGCCTCGACCGTCTGCGTGATCGCCTGCGGCGAGAAGTCCGAGGTGCTCGCGTGCCCGCGCCGCGCCTGCGGCCGTTCGCCGCTGTACACCGTCACGCCGATGCCCTTGTCGCGGTTGTGCTCGATCGTGTCGACGGCGCCCTTGCGCACGCTGACCGACAGCCCGTAGCCCTCGGAGACCTCGCACTCCCACGCCGTGGCGCCGAGACGCCGCGCGGCGTCGCAGACCGCCTGCGCGAGCTCGCTCAGCTGCTCCTGGGAATGCGTGAATCGGGAAGGGACTGGCACGGCGCGCTATGATAACAGCGCCATGCAGGACGAACCGGTCAGCAAGACCCAGCGCAAGGCGGAGATGCACGAGCTGCAGGCGCTTGGCGTGAAACTCCTCGGCTTGTCCGCGCCGCGGCTCGACGCGCTCGGCCTGCCGGACGAACTCGCCGATGCGCTGCGCGAGGCGCGGCGCATCACCAGCCACGAGGCGCGCCGCCGCCAGCTGCAATACATCGGGCGGCTCATGCGCGACCTCGACGCGGAGCCGATCCGCGCCGCGCTGGCCGAGCAGGAGGGGCAGTCCGCGACGGCCCGCGCCCGCCAGCAGCGCATCGAGCAGTGGCGCTCACGCCTGCTCGCCGACGATGCGGCGCTCACGGAATTCGCGAGCCTGCACGCCGGCACGGATCTGCAGGCCTTGCGCACGCTGATTCGCAACGCGCGGCGCGAAGTGGCCAACGCGCAACCGCCGCGCGCGCAGCGCGAGCTGTTCCGGCGCCTGCGGGAGTCGATCGCGTGATCGCGCTCGAGCCGCTGCTGCAGGCGCGCATCACGCTCGCCCCGCCGCGCGAACTGGGCGACACGCCCCGCGGCCGGCGCCGCATCATCGAGATCACCGGCGGACGGTTCTCGGGGGCGAGGCTCGCCGGCCAGGTGCTGCCGGGCGGCGCGGACTGGCAGATCGTGCGCGCCGACGGGGTCGCCTTCCTCGACGCGCGCTACACGCTCGCGACGGACGACGGCGCGCTCATCTACGTCGAGAACCGCGGCTACCGCCACGGCCCGCGCGAGGTCGTCGAGCGCCTCGCGCGCGGCGAGGACGTCGATCCCGCGCTGTACTACATGCGCACGACGCCGTGGTTCGAGACGGCCGATGCGCGCTACCGCTGGATGAACCGGATCGTGTGCGTGGGTACCGGCGCGCGTCGCGCCGCGGCCGTGGAACTGGAATTCTTCGAGGTCCAATGAGCGAACTGATCGTCGGTCTGGTGTCGGTGAGCGATCGCGCAAGCGCGGGCGTGTACCGGGACGAGGGCATTCCCGCGCTGGAGGCGTGGCTGAAGACGGCCATCACGGCGCCCGCGCTGCGTTTCGAGACGCGCCTGATCGCCGACGAGCAGCCGGCGATCGAGGCGGCGCTGCGCGCCCTCGTCGACGAGTCGGGCTGCCGCCTCGTCCTCACGACGGGCGGCACGGGCCCGGCGGCGCGCGACGTGACCCCGGAGGCGACGCTGGCCGTTGCGGACAAGGTGATGCCCGGCTTCGGCGAGCAGATGCGGCAGATTTCGCTGCAATTCGTTCCCACGGCGATCCTTTCGCGGCAGGTCGCGGTGATCCGCAAGGGCGCGCTGATCATCAACCTCCCCGGGCAGCCGAAGTCGATTCGCGAGACGCTCGAGGGATTGAAGGACGCCGCGGGCAAGCCCGTGGTGCACGGCATCTTCGCCGCCGTTCCGTATTGCATCGACCTGATCGGCGGGCCGTACATCGAGACCGACGAGTCGGTCGTCAGGGCGTTCCGGCCCAAGTCGGCGCTGCGCCCGCAGCCCAAGTGATCTCGCTTCGCCCCGCCGCATCGTGAGCGAGCCTGCGCCGCGCCGACTCGGCCCGCGCCTGCGGTGGCTGAGCATCGCGCTGCGCTCGCTGCACATGGTCGGCGCGGTGATGATCGGCGCGGCGATCTTCGCCGGGCATTCGGTGGTCGCGGGCGCGTCCGTCGCATTGGCCACGGGGATCGCGCTCGGCGCGATCGAATGGTGGCGCCAGCCGGGGTACTGGCGCGAAGCGGCCGGGCTTGCGGTGGCCGCGAAGATCGGCCTGCTGGCGGCCATCGTGCATGCCCCGGCGCTGGCCGCGGCGGTCTTCTGGGTGGTTCTCGTCGCGTCGTCCGTGATCTCGCACGCCCCGCGGGCCTTCCGGCACCGGCGGCTGCTCGGGTAGCGCAGGTATCATCCGCTGATGACCCCGGTACGCCCCCCGGTGCGGACGCGCCTGGCAAATCTCCTCGCGGCACTGGAGTGCGGCCTGGTCGAGCGCCGGCGGCCCGTGCGGCTCGCCCTGCTGGCGGCGCTGGCGGGCGAGCACAGCCTGCTCATCGGCCCGCCCGGCACCGCGAAGAGCGCGCTCGCGCGCCGCGTGCACCTCGCCTTCCGCGATGCGCGCTATTTCGAGCGGCTGCTGACGCGCTTTACGGTGCCCGAAGAGTTGTTCGGCCCGCTCTCCATCACCGCGCTCGAGGCGGACCGCTACGAGCGCCGCACCGAGGGCTACCTGCCCCAGGCATCGATCGCGTTCATCGACGAGGTGTTCAAGGCGAACAGCGCGATCCTCAACGCGCTGCTGACGCTGCTCAACGAGCGCCAGTTCGACAACGGCGCGGGCCGCGAGGAATGCCCGCTGATCAGCGTCATCGGCGCAACCAACGAGGTCCCTGCGGACGAGGTGGCCGATGCCTTCTTCGACCGCTTCCTGATGCGCCTGCCCGTCGGCGCGGTCAGCCCGGAGGGTTTTCGCGAGCTTCTCGCGCTGGATCCCGCGGCGGCGCTGCAGCACACCGACGCGCTCGGTCCGGCGGAGCGCCATGCCATCACCGAGGCCGCGCACCGGATTCCCGTGAAGGCCGAAGCGGCCGGCCTGCTGGCGGAACTGCGCGAATATCTCGTCCGCGAGACGATCTACGTCTCGGACAGGCGCTGGGTGAAGATCGTCGGATTGCTGAAGGTGGCGGCGGCGAGCGAGGGGCGTGGCGAGCTGAGCGCCTGGGATCTGTGGCTGCTGCCTTGGTGCACGGCGCCCGACGCAGCCGGACAGCTCGCGGTCAACGACTGGCTGCTGGGCCGGCTCGGGGTGCGTGAGGCGCTGTCGCCCGCGCGCCTCACGCGCGTCGTGGAAGCCTTCGAGGCGCAGGCGGCGCTCGAGCAGGAGGCCGACGACCTGGACTACGACGCTTCGGGCCAGCTCAAGTTCCGCGTCGACCTGAACGAGCAGGTGACCGATGCGAAGGGCGCCTCGCAGGCGCTGCGCATGAAGTACACGCGGCGGCGGCGGTATGGGCAGACGCACATCGGCGCCCGCGTCCGGCAGATCGACGAACTGCTCGCGCGCATCGCGGGCTACGCGCAGGAACTGGCGGCCGAACGCGCAGGACTCGCGGCCTTTGCGCAGCAGAGCCTGTGGCTGGATGGCGAATTCGCCGAGCGAGCCGGCGCCAGTCTCGAGGCGACGCAGCAGGCGCTTGCGGCGCTCGGTGCGCGCGCGGCCGCCGCCCGCGCCGCCTTCGAATCGCTGCCGCGGCTGCCGATCGATCCGGGCATCGCGCCCGAGCCGATCGCGAGCGAATTGACGCAAGCTTGAGCGACGCCCGCGAGGTGACCGCGCGCCTGTTCGAGCAGCGGGAAGCCCAACTGGCCCCGCTCGACCGGCTGCCGCGCGGTCTCTGGCTCGGCAGCCTGATCAATTCCCAGGGGTCGCTGCAGCCGCGTCTGATCTCGCTGCAAGGCCTGCGCGACGCGCTGCTCGCGGGCGACCTGGACGCGTCGTCGCGCCGTCCGTGGCCCGCCGCGCCGCTTGCAGACGGACTCGCGCATTGCCTGCGCGCGCTCGACCTTCCCGCCCTGTGCCGGGACCGCGAGTCGATCACCGATCTCGTGCTCGGCTCGATGCTTTGGCATCTCGACCGGATCGTCGACTACGTCGACCGTGGCGACGACGAAGCGCAGGCCAGGGCGAAGGCCCTGCACGCGTTCATGGAAGACTGGCGCGAGCGCCGCAAACTGCTGGAGGAACTCGAGACGGTCTTCGGCGATGCCGACGATCTGCTCAAGAACATGCACTGGGACGAGCTGTGCGGCGTGCTGCGCAGCGAAGGCTGGCCCGAAGTCGTGCGCGCCAGCCGCCTGATGCAGAACCTTCCCGAGCTGGCCCGAGTCATCCGGCGGCTCGGCCGCGTCTCGCCGAGCGATGCGGTCGACGAGCCGGCGCCGCTGGATCGCGAGGTCCTCGAGCGCTCGCGCGCGCCGCGCGCCGATCCGCGCGTGACGCGGGTGCCGGACATGCCCGGCGAAACCCGCGCCGTGCACCGCTCGGGACGGATCGCACGCATGCTGCCTTCGGAGACGATGCTGTTGACGCACCCGCGGCTGCGGCTGGTCTGGCACGCCCGGCATGCCGAGCGCAGCCTGCTGAGCTACGAAGAGGACGATCGCCTGCAGGAAACGGTCGTCGAACAACAGCCGGCCTGGCGCCCGAGCCCGCGGCGCAGCCTCGCGCGACGCCTGGAGTCGGGCCCCATGCTGATCTGTGTCGACACGTCCGGATCCATGCAAGGAGGCGCCGAAGCCGTGGCGAAGGCCGCGGTGCTCGAGGCGGTGCGCGCGGCGCATGCCCAGAAGCGAGCCTGCAGGATCTACGCGTTCGGCGGGCCGGAGGAAATCCTGGAGCTCGAGTTGAGCCTGGACGGACCCGGCATCGGCGAACTGACGGACTTCATCGCGCAAGGCTTTCGCGGTGGGACCGACATTTGCGGTCCGCTCGAGCGGATCGTGGCGCGGCTCGCGGAGGAACGGTGGCAGCTGGCGGACCTGCTGATCGCCTCGGACGGCGAATTCGGCGCGACCCCGGAGACGGCCTCGGCGATTGCGCGCGCCAAGGCCGAGCTGGGGCTGCGGGTCCAGGGCGTTCTGGTCGGCGACCGCGAAACCATCGGCATGCTGGAACTGGCGGACGACATCTTCTGGGTAAGGGATTGGCGTCACTACGGAACCTCCGACGCGGCATCGCCCCTGCATTCCAAGAGCCTGACGGCCATCTATTTTCCCAACGCGCTGCGCGCACCCAAGCCCTAGACCCCGTGGCATGGTCGGGTACTGTCCTCACCCCCCGCCCCCAGCGGGCGCTGTGATCGGCCGGGACGACTAGCCAATAGAACAGGTTGATGCTTCAATAGTCACCCGGAAAGACCGTCCACCTTCGATCAATTCGCAGTAAATCCCGCTGGAGGCCGAGAGGAGAAGTCCATGCAAAAATCGTTGCACATCGATCCCAACAAATGTACCGGGTGCCTGCAGTGCGAGATGGCGTGTTCTTACGAGAACTACGGCGTCTTCAACGTGTCGAAGTCGCGCATCAAGGTATTCAACTTCGAGCACGCCGGCCGCAAGGTCCCGTACACCTGCACGCAGTGCGCGGAAGCCTGGTGCCTGCACGCCTGCCCGGTCGATGCGATCCGCTTGGACGCGGCGACCGGCGCGAAGGTCGTTCACGAGGCGACCTGCGTCGGCTGCAAGGTCTGCACCATTGCCTGCCCGTTCGGCACGGTGAACTACGTGGTCGAGACCGGCAAGGTGCAGAAGTGCGATCTCTGCGGCGGCGATCCGGCGTGCGCGACCGCGTGCCCGACGGCTGCCATTACCTACGTGGACGCGGACTGGACCGGCCTGGACAAGATGCGCCAGTGGGCCGGCAAGACCGACACGCAACCGCGCGCCACCGCATAAGGAGACTGCCATGGCATGGACACGGAAAGTTCTGCGCGTCGACCTGACCAAGGGCACGTGCAAGTCGGAACCGCTCAACATGAAGTGGGCGCAGGAATACCTCGGCCAGCGGGGCCTCGCGACCAAGTATTTC
>DKBI01000315.1 GCA_002451175.1 Betaproteobacteria bacterium UBA6904 | reverse complement strand
GACGATGCCCTTGCCCTGCAGGCATTTCAACCCGGCCTCGATCACCGTCCACTTCGAAGAGTCCACCATGATCGGCACGCGCGCGATGTCGGGCTCTGAGGCGACGAGCCGCAGGAACGTCGCCATGGCCTGCTCGGAGTCGAGCATCGCTTCGTCCATGTTGACGTCGATCACCTGCGCGCCGTTCTCGACCTGCTGCCGGGCGACGGACAGCGCCTCGGCGTAGTTGCCGGCAAGGATCAGCCGCGCGAACGCCTTCGATCCGGTGACGTTCGTGCGCTCGCCGATGTTGACGAACAGCGAGCCGGCGCCGACGTTCAAGGGCTCCAGCCCGGCGAGGCGCAGCATCTTCGGTCGTGCCGGGAGCGCGCGCGGTGCAACGCCGCGTACCGCGTCCGCAATCGCCCGAATGTGCTCCGGCGTCGTGCCGCAACAGCCACCGACGAGGTTCAGGAAACCCGCGCGGGCCCACTCCGCCATCTCGCGCGCCATCGCCTGGGGCGTGTCGTCGTATTCGCCGAATGCGTTGGGCAGGCCGGCGTTGGGGTAGCACGAGACGTACGACTCGGCGACGTTCGACAGCTCCTCGACGTAGTAGCGCAACTCCCGTGCGCCGAGTGCGCAGTTCAGACCGATGATCAGGGGGCGGGCGTGGCGTATCGAGTTGTAGAACGCCTCCGTGGTCTGTCCGGACAGTGTGCGGCCCGAGGCGTCGGTGATCGTGCCGGAGACGATCAGCGGCACGCGCGCCCCTCGCTCCTCGAACAGCGCGTCGATCGCGAACAGGGCGGCCTTCGCGTTCAGCGTGTCGAACACCGTCTCGACGAGCAGCAGGTCGACCTCGCCATCGAGCAAGCCGCGCGCGGCCTCCTGGTACGCCGCGACGAGCTCGTCGAAGGAGACGTTGCGATGCCCGGGATCGTTCACGTCGGGCGAGATGGACGCCGTTTTGGACGTGGGGCCGAGCGCGCCGGCGACAAAACGGCGGCGCGACGGATCCTGCCGCTGCGCCTCGTCGACGGCCTCGCGGGCAATCCGTGCGGCGGCGAGATTGATGTCGTACGCAAGCGACTCCATGCCGTAGTCCGCCAGGGAGACGCGCGTCGAATTGAACGTGTTCGTCTCGATGATGTCGGCGCCCGCCTCGAAGTACGCCAAATGGATGCGGCGGATGAGCTCGGGCTGCGTCAGCGTGAGCACATCGTTGTTGCCCCGCAGATCGCGCGGCCAGTCCTGAAACCGCGTGCCGCGGAACGCCGCTTCGCTCAGGCGCTCGCGCTGGATCATGGTCCCCATCGCGCCGTCGAGGACGAGGATCCGGCGCGCGAGGAGGGACTCCAGTTCAGTTGCGGCTTCGGGTTGCGTCATGCTTGGCTCGGAAACGAAAACGCCCGCTCAGACTGGCGCCGAAACGGGCGTCCTGGAGCGCGGAGCGGGTCGCCCGCGCGGCGGAAGCGCATCTCTTTAGCCGGATTTGTAAAGCGCCCGCAAGCTGAACGTCAAATCGGCGCGGGGTCGAAGTCTGCCCCGGAAGTCCTGCCGCGTCAATCGCTTACCGTGCCCGGCGGGCCATCGGCGGGCGCGTGGCGGCGTATAATCCGGCCTCCGATGGAACACCTCGAGCCGGTCGCCGCCGCCGAATTCCTCAAGCGTCATTCCGACGCGCTGTTCGTCGACTGCCGCAGCGAGATGGAATACCTCTTCGTCGGCCATCCGGCCGGTGCGCTGCACGTCGCGTGGAATGACGGCCCGGATTGGGAGGTCAATCCGCATTTTGTCGGACAGGTCAAGAAGCTCGCCGGAACCAACCACACGACCCGGCCCATCGTCCTCATCTGCCGCAGCGGCAACCGCTCTCAAGAGGCGGGCGCCGCGCTCGAGCGCGCTGGCTTCACGCGCGTGTACAACGTGGTGCACGGCTTTGAGGGCGAACTCGACGATCATCACCACCGCGGCACGATTGCCGGATGGCGCCGCGACGGTCTGCCCTGGGAGCAGTGCTGACGCAGCATCCGGCGGCTGATCGGCCGCCGCCCGCAGCGCTGGCTTGGGGAATCTGGGGGCTCAGCGCAGCGCTGTATCTCGCCGGTTTCTTCCAGCGGGTTGCGCCGGCGGTCATGACGCAGGAGCTGATGGCCGAATTCGCGATTGCCGCGACGGCGCTGGGCAGCCTGTCCGCGTTCTATCTGTACGGCTACGTGGCGATGCAGATCCCGACCGGCCTGATGGTGGACCGGTTCGGCGCCCGCCGGGTTCTCGCGACCGGCGCGGCGGTCGCGGCGTGCGGCAGTTTCCTGTTCGCGCTCGCGCCCAATGTCGGGCTCGCGAGCGCGGGCCGATTGCTGATCGGCGGCGCGGTCGGCGTCGCCTGGGTGTCGACGCTCAAGCTCGCGGCGCACTGGTTTCCATCCTACCGTTTCGCTCTCGCCAGCGGCCTTGCGCTCGCGGCCGGCATGGCCGGCGCCGTGGGTGCGGGCGTGCCGCTGCGCGCGGCCGTTGCGGGATTCGGCTGGCGCCCGGTCATGGGCGCTGTGGCGGTTGCGATTCTCGTGGTGGGTGCCGCGATCTGGTGGCTGGTGCGCGACGATCCCGCAGAGCGAGGGTACCGGAGCTACTTCGCCGGTCGCCGGGTGTCGGGCCCCGGCGCGTCGGTCTGGTCGGGGCTGGCCGAAGTACTGCGGTACCCGAACAGCTGGTTGATGTTCCTCGCGCCGCAGGGCGTCGTCGGTGCGACGCTGTCGTTCGGCGGCTTGTGGGGCGTGCCCTATCTGGTCGCGGTCTATGGATTCTCTGCCGAGCGCGCGGCACTCTATTGTTCAGCGCTCCTGCTGGCCTGGGCGGCCGGCGGACCGGTCTTCGGCGCCCTGTCGGACCGGTTTCGCGAGCGCAAGCCGCTCTACATCGTCGGCAGCCTTTCCGCAGTCGTCCTGTGGTCGATCATCATCCTGGCGGAGCGTCCGCTCGGCCCGCTGCTCCTGCTGGCGCTCCTCCTCGTTGCGGGATTCGCGTCCGGCTGCATGGTGATCGGCTTCGCCTACGCCAAGGAATCGGTTCCGGCGCGGCTTGCCGGCACCGCGACGGGCGTGGCCAACATGGGGTCGATGACGGGCGCCATGCTGTTGCAGCCGCTGATTGGCTGGTTTCTCGATCTCGGCTGGAACGGCGCCAGCGCGGGCGGCGTGCGGGTTTACGATGCGCAGGCCTTTCGGGGCGCATTCCTGATCATGTTGGCGTGGCTCGCCGCTGCGCTCCTCGCCGCGTCATTCACGCGCGAGACGCATGCGCGCCAGAACCCCTGAGGTTCTAGAATTGCGGCCCATGGACGCACCGGGGTTCAATTCCATCGTCGGTTCCTTTCCCGTCCAAGTGCACTGGAGTGACTGCGATCCGGCGGGCATCATCTTCTACCCGACCTACTTCCGCTGGTTCGACAGCGCCACTTGGGCATTCTTCGGTTCGGTCGGTTACCCGATCAAGGAAATGATCGAATCCGGGCGGGTCATGCCGCTCGTATCGGCCGACTGCGAGTTCGTGGCGCCGGCGGAACCGGGTGACCAGTGCGAGGTGCGTTCACGTATCCGGCGTTGGGGCGGGAAGTCCTTCGTCATCGCGCATGACGTGGTGCGTTCGGATGGCACGCTGCTGGCGCGCGGCGCGGAGACCCGCGTCTGGGGTCAGCATGTCGCCGGCCCGGGCTCGCCGATGAAGGGCCAGCCGATCACCGAGGAACTGAAGGCGCTCTTCCGCGCCGGTTAGCCTCACGCGGCGGGCCGGCTTACGGTTCCGCGTCCGGCTGCTTCGACGGCTGCGCGCGGTCGAATGCCTCGAGCGCCATGCACGCGTCGAAGATGCGCATGGCCGTCGGCGCGTGCGAGGTGTCGCATCCGAAGCGGCGTGCATTGAAGATCTGCGGCACGAGACAGCAGTCGGCAAGCGTCGGCGCATCACCGTGGCAGAAGCGCGCCGTGCCCGGGGTTCCGGTCAGGCAGCCTTCGAATTTCTCCAGACCGTCGTGGATCCAGTGACGGTACCACGCGTTCTTCTGTTCGTCCGAGCAGCCGAGCGTCCTCGTCAGGTAGTTGAGCACGCGCGGGTTGTTCAGCGGATGGATTTCACAGGCGACGAGCAGCGCCAGCGAGCGCACGCGCGCGCGTTCCACGCGATCTTTCGGCAGCAGCGGCGGCTCCGGAAATTTCTCCTCCAGGTACTCCAGGATGGCGAGCGATTGCTGCAGCCGCTGTCCCTCGTCCTCCAGCACCGGCAGCAGTCCCTGCGGATTCACCGCAGCGAACTCGGGTCGCCGGTGCTCGCCCTTGCCCAGATGAACGAACGTCTGCTCGTAATCCAGCCGCTTCAGGTTGAGCGCAATGCGCACGCGGAACGGGGACGAGCCCCGGAAGAAGGTGTACAGACGCACTGCGGCGATGGCGCGGTGCGCTAGAGCGCCGGCGCGATCGTGATCTTCAGCTCGCCCACGCCATCCACGCCGGCGTGCAACTCGTCCCCCGGGTTGACCGGGCCGACGCCCGCGGGCGTCCCGCTGAAGATGAGATCGCCGGGCTCGAGGGTGTAGTACTGCGACAGGTACTCGATCTGCTCCGGCACCGACCAGATCATGTCGGCGAGATCCGCGCGCTGCCGTTCCTTGCCGTTGACCGTGAGCCAGATCGCGCCCTTGGCCGGGTGGCCGATGCGCGCCGCCGGCGCGAGCGCGCTGCACGGCGCGGCCTCGTCGAAGTCCTTGCCGAAATCCCAGGGTCGTCCCTTGTCCTTGCCGATCTGCTGCAGATCGCGGCGGGTCATGTCGAGCCCGACGCCGTAACCGAAGACGTAGTCGTTCGCGTCGCGCGCCGCGATGCGCCGGCCCTGCCGCGCGATCGCCACCACCATTTCCGTCTCGTAGTGGTAGTTGGCCGTCTTCGGCGGGTAGTGCACGCGCCCGCCGAGCGGCACCAGGGCGTGCGCCGACTTGATGAAGAAGAACGGCTGCTCGCGGCCGTCGCCGCCCATTTCTTTCTGATGCTCGACGTAATTGCGCCCGACGCAGAACACGCGGCGCGCCGGGAAGAGGTCGGAGGATCCGGCCACCGGCAGCGCCGGCGGGCTCCAGAGGGGAATCGCGTAGGTCATGGTGTAGGCCGCGCTGACAGTTGGGGAGCGCAATTCTATCGTTTGCTCTCGATCTCGCGCTCGAGCATTTCGCGCAGCCGGAAGCGCTGCACCTTGCCGGTCCCCGTGCGGGGCAACTCGGCGACCACGCGGATCCATTTCGGCCGCTTGTGACGCGGCAGCCGGCTTTCGCAGGCCCGCGCCGCGGCCGCTGCGGCCGTGTCGTCGGCACCGCGCGCCGTGACGAACAGGGCGAGCCGCTCGAAACCGTCCTCGTCGGGCACCGGTGTGCAGGCCGCTTCGCCGATCGAGGGCTCTTCCGACACCGCCTCCTCGAGCTCGCCCGGCTGCACGTACTGCCCCGCAATCTTCACCAGTTCGTCGCTGCGCCCCTGGTGCGTGAAGCAGCCGAGCGCATCGCGCACGAAGATGTCGTTGGTGCAAAACCAGCCGCCCTGGAACTGCGCGGCGGTCCTTTCCGGAAGATTGGCGTAGCCGAGCGCGAGCGCCGGGTGCCGCACCCAGAGCACGCCGGGCTCGCCCGGCGCCGCCTCGGCGCCCTGCGGGGTCAGCAGCTTCGCGTCCACCCCTTTGAGGGGCCGCCCGGTGCGCAGCGCGGTGGTGCTGTCCGGCGGCGTCGCAAGGCACACGCAGAAAGTCTCCGACATGCCGTAGACACCGAGAATCTCGCGGCCCGTCGCCTGCTGCCATTGCTCGAGCACCGGCGCCGGCATGCGCTCGCCCGCGGAAATGAAGCGGCGGATTGCGCGGAACGGGGCCAGTCGCTCGGCCGGCAATGCGAGGAGCCTGCGATAGAACGAGGGCACGCTGAAGAAGGCGGTCGGCGCGTGGCGTGCGACCAGCTCGGCGACCGGTGCGGCGTCCGCCCACTCCGGATTCAGGATCGATGTCGCCCCGATGGCGAGTGCCCCGAGGAATCCCATCTCGAGCGCGTAGGCGAAGAACAGCTTCGAGGTGGTAAGAATCGTGTCACCGGGACCCAGCCCGAAGACTTCGTGCATCACCTGGCCCGCCGGCAGGATGTCCTTGTGCGTATGGACGATGCCCTTGGGCTTGCCGGTGGTGCCCGACGAATAAAGCCAGAAGGCGGGGTCTTGCGGCTGCGCCGAATACGCGGGAACCGACCCGGCGGAATCGAGCGCCTGGCGCCACGACGGCGTGCCGCTGCCGGCGACGGCCAGCCGCCCATCGCGCGCCAATTCCGCCGCAAGATCCGGCCGTGCTGCGACGAAGGTATCCTCGATCACGGCAACCCGCGCCGCGCTGTCGGCGAGGATGTAGCGATATTCCGCTTCCGAGAGTTTGGTGTTCAGCCCGATGGCCACCGCGCCGATGCGGACGGCGCCGAGCCACGCGGCGGCGTACTCCGGCGTGTCGCGCAGGAGGAGCAGCACGCGGTCGCCGGGCTTCACGCCCAGCGCCACCAGGGCGCCCGCCGCGCGCAGCACCTCGGCGGCCAGCTCGTCGAAGCGGATGGCACGGTCCTCGCAGCGCAACGCGATACGCGCGCCGTGGCGCGCCAGCGCTGCCGGGCCGAGGAGGAATTCCGCACCGTTCATGTCGCGACTCGCACGCACCAGTTCCGCCCGGAGCATAACCGACGCGGCGGGCCGCCGCGCGCAGGACAGCGATTTGCGGCCGCCCCCGGCTTTGCATACGATGCTAGCGTGCATCGTTGGACACACAAATTGTTTGAGATCAAAGCAAAATGATCCGGCGCCCCGCCGCGAGCCTCAATCCAGGGCTGCTCCCCGAGCTGATCGGCTATCGCCTGCGGCTTGCGCAGCAGGCCGTGTTCCGCGATTTTGCGGCCAGCGTGCCCGGGGTCTCGCCCGGGCGCGTCGGCATGCTGCTGCTGATCGAGGCGAACCCGGGCGTCACGCAGAGCCGGCTGGCGCAGGCGGTGAGCCGCGACCGCTCGACCATGGTCGGCGTGCTCGACCAGCTGGAAGCCCGGGGGTTGATCGAGCGGCGCCGGGGAGCGGACCGGCGCACGAATGGCTTGTGGCTGACCCGCGCCGGGCGCGCGATGCTGGCGCGCGCCAAGCGCGCGATCACCGCGCACGAGCAACGCGTCGCGGCACGGCTCACTGCAGCCGAGCGAACCCGCCTGCTCGAGCTCCTGGCCCGCATTGCCGTCTGAGCACTGCGCCGATGCTACACTCGACGCTCGCATGACCGACCGGCGCTTCTTCGACGCCCTCGGCGAGGAACTCGGTTCCCGCCTGAACGCGGTGCTGCGGGAGTCTCCCGCGCAGGACCTGGAGAAGAACGTCCGAGCGCTGCTCGCGGTATTCTTCGACCGCCTCGATCTGGTGCCGCGCGAGGATTTCGACGTGCAGAAGAAGCTTCTCGAGCGCGCGCAGGCCAAGCTCGCCGGGCTCGAGGCTCGCGTCGCCGAGCTCGAAGCGCGCAACCGCCCGCCCTCGTAAACCCGCCCACCCCTGCCCGCGTTGCTGGGTGAGGGGGATCGATGTCGCTCGCGATTGTGGCAAGCCGCGCGCTGGTCGGCGTGGCCGCGCCCGAGGTGACGGTGGAAGTGCACCTGGGACCGGGTCTGCCCTCGTTCGGCATCGTCGGGCTGCCCGATGCCGAGGTGCGAGAGGCGAAAGACCGGGTACGCGCGGCGCTCAGCCACGCGCGCTTCGATTTTCCCGCACGGCGCATTACGGTCAATCTGGCGCCTGCCGACCTGCCGAAGGACTCGAGCCGGTTCGATCTGCCGATCGCTCTCGGCATCCTGGCCGCGAGCGGCCAGGTCCGCGCGCCGGCGCTTGCGGAACACGAGTTCGTTGGCGAACTGTCGCTGACCGGCGAACTGCGACCGGTGCGCGGCGCGCTGCCGATGGCGCTCGGCGCGGCGCAGGCCGGGCGCGGCTTCGTGCTGCCCATGGCGAGCGCCGCGCAGGCAGCGCTCGCGGCGCGTGCGCGCGTGCTGGGAGCGCGTTCGCTGCTCGAGGTCTGCGCGCATCTCGCGGGCGAGTCACTCCTCGTCGCCATTGGGCGCGATGAGGCGCACCGCACGCCGGATTATCTCGATCTGGCCGACGTGCGCGGACAGACGCAGGCCAAGCGCGCCTTGGAAATTGCGGCCGCCGGCGCGCACGCGCTCCTCATGCTGGGTCCGCCCGGGACCGGGAAGTCGATGCTCGCCGCGCGATTGCCCGGGCTTCTGCCGCCGATGTCGGACGAGGAGGCGCTCGAAGCGGCGACCGTGCAATCGGCGTCGCGCACGGGGTTCGACGCCACGCGCTGGGGCGTTCGCCCGTTTCGCGCGCCGCACCACAGCGCCTCGAGCCGGGCGTTGGTGGGCGGCGGCAATCCGCCGCAGCCCGGCGAAATAACGCTCGCGCATCGGGGCGTGCTGTTCCTGGATGAACTCACGGAGTTTCCGCGCGACGCGCTGGAAGCGCTGCGGGAACCGCTCGAGGCAGGCCACATTGCCATCGCCCGCGCCGCCTGCCAAGTTCAGTATCCGGCGCGGTTCCAGCTCGTGGCGGCCATGAACCCCTGCCCCTGTGGATATCTGGGGGATGCCTCGGGGCGGTGTCGCTGCACGCCGGATCAGGTGGCCCGCTATCGCGGCCGCGTGTCCGGGCCGCTCGCCGACCGCATCGATCTGAAGATCGAAGTGCCCCGTCCGCGCGAGTCGGAGTTGCTGGGCCCGAGCGATGCCGAGCGCTCGAGCGTCGTTCGGGAGCGTGTGCGGCTGGCGCGATCGCGGCAGCGGGACCGGCAGGCGGTGCCGAACGCGTGGCTCGGGGCCAGGGACACGCTGCGCCATTGCCGGCTCGAGGCCGCGGCCGAGGCGCTGCTGAAGGCGGCAATCGCGCGGCTGTCGCTCTCGGCGCGAGCGGTGCACCGCGTGCTGCGCGTCGCGCGCACCATTGCCGATCTCGGCGACACCGCTGGCATCGACGCGGCGCAGGTGGCTGAAGCGATCCAGTATCGCCGCATGGACGCCGCGCTGTAGCGAGGCGGCTGCTATATTGGCCGCCCCCATGGCGCGGTATGCGATCGGCGATGTGCAGGGTTGCCACGACGAACTCCTGGCGCTGCTGGCGCGCGTCGGCTTCGACGCGACCTGTGACCGGCTCTGGTTCGTCGGCGATCTCGTCAACCGCGGGCCGAAATCGCTCGAGGTGCTGCGCATGGCGCGGGCGCTTGGCGAGGCGGCGGTCGTGGTTCTCGGCAATCACGATTTGCATCTCGTCGCGGTCGCCGAGGGCGCCGCGCGCAAGCGCGACGACGACACGCTCGACGCCATCCTCTCCGCGCCGGACCGCGACGAGCTGCTCGGCTGGCTGCGTGCGCGGCCGCTGATGCACGTCGAGCGGGATTACGCCATGGTGCACGCGGGCCTGTTGCCGGAGTGGACTGTGGCGCGGGCGCGCGAGCTGGCGGGTGAGGTCGAGCGCGTGCTGCGCGGGTCGAGTTACCGGGATTTCCTCGCAAACATGTACGGCAGCACGCCGGGCGCCTGGAGCGACGGACTCGAAGGATGGGCGCGGCTACGCGTAATCGTCAACGCGATGACGCGAATCCGCTTCATGAACGCCGGCGGCCACATGGAGTTGAAGAACAAGGGCGCGACGCCTCCGCCGGGATTCGCTGCCTGGTATGACGCGCGCCCGCTGCGCGACGAGCCCGCGCTGGTCTGCGGGCATTGGTCGACGCTCGGGCTCAAGCTGGATGCCCGGGTGGCGATGCTGGACACGGGCTGCGTCTGGGGCGGTGCGCTGACGGCAATGCGGCTCGAGGACCGCTGGCTTGCACAGGTGCCCAGCCAAGGCTACCAACCCGTTGGAGAAAACGCATGACGGCCTGCGTATTTTGCAAGATCGTGACCGGACAGATCCCGGCAACCCGCGTCTACGAAGACGCCCAGGTGCTTGCCTTCATGGATATCGGCGAGGTGAATCCGGGCCACGTGCTCGTCGCGACGAAGAGCCACGTGGAGGACGTCTACGCATTGCAGGATGCGCAGGCCGCGGCCGTCGCGCAGGTGGCTGCCCGGGTCGCACGCGCGATCCGCGCGGCGTTCGCGCCCGACGGGCTATCCGTCTACCAGGCGAACGGCAAGGCGGCTGGCCAGACGGTCCTGCACTACCACGTGCACCTCGTGCCACGTCATCAAGGCGACGCGATGGCGTTCACGTGGCCGGTGCGCAACCCGCCTCGCGACCAACTCGAGGCCCACGCCGCGCGGATCCGCGCGGCGCTCGGTCAGCTCCAGGGGGAGTAGCCGAACGCGCTGCGAAAGCGCGCCTCGATGTCGGCTGGCGTGAAGCTGTGGTTCTGCGCGCCGCGCCGCGCGATCTTCAGCGCGCCGAGCACCGCGGCCAGGCGCCCGGACGTTGGCCAGTCCCAGCCGCGCGCAAGCCCGTAGAGCAGCCCGGCGCGGTAAGCATCCCCGCAGCCGGTCGGGTCGAGCACGGCCTCCGCTGCGACGCAGGGGATCTCGTGACGCTGGTGGTCGGTCAGAATCAGCGATCCCTTCGCGCCGAGCGTGACGATGAGGCCCCTCAACTCGCGTGCCAGATCCTCGAGCCGGCGCCCGGTTTTTTCCTCGAGCAGCTTGCCCTCGTAGTCGTTGACGGCCAGGTAATCGGCGAGGCGCACCATCTCCAGCAGCTCGTCGGCCGAGAACATCGGCATGCCCTGCCCCGGATCGAACAGGAACGGCACGCCGTGCTCGGCGCACTCGCGCGCATGCTGCAGCATGCCTTCCTTGCCGTCCGGCCCGATGATGGCGAGCCCGGCGCCGAGTTGCGGCGTGACGTGGTTGTGATGCGAAAAATTCATCGCGCCCGGGTGAAACGCGGTGATCTGGTTGTCGTCGAGGTCCGTCGTGATGAACGCCTGCGCCGTGAACTGGCCCGCGACGCGCAGCAGGAGATCGCGCGCGATGCCGAGGCCGTCGAGCCGCTCCAGGTACGGCTGGACGTCCTCGCCGACGGTCGCCATGAGCAGCGGGTCGTCGCCCAGCAACTTGAGGTTGTAGGCGATGTTCCCCGCCGTGCCGCCGTATTCGCGCCGCATCTCCGGCGTCAGAAAGCACACGTTCAGGATATGGAGCTGGTCGGCGAGCAGGTGGTGGCGGAAGCGGTCGGGAAACACCATGATGGTGTCGTAGGCGACCGACCCCGTGATCAGCGTGCGCAACATCGGAAAGTTCCTGTCAGGGATAGAAAAGATAGACGCGGTAGCCGACCGCGCGCGGCCCCGCGTGCTCGAGATACACGCGCACGACAGCTTCGGATCCGCCGGCCAGTCCTTGCGGAATCCGCTCGGCGCCGCCGAACCGCAGGTAATCGGCGGGTCGCAGGACGCGACGCGCGACGGCGTAGTCGCGCTCGTCCGTGAGCGTCACCTCCAGCGCAGGATAGTCCTGCGCGAACGGCGCGCGGTTGCGCACCACCGTGTTCAGCACGACGACGTTCATGCGCGCCGGGTCCGGCTGGATGTCGGAGGATTCGATGGACATCAGGTCCGGTCGGCGCGGCAGGTGCAGTTCGCAGTCGAGCAACTCGCAACCCAGAGCGAGGTACGGTTTGACATCCGGCCATTGCGTCGCGATCTCGGTGCGGAAATGCAGGAACATCTGCCCGAGAAGCGCAGCGAGGCCCAATAGGGCGAGGAACCCCCACAGGAATGCAAACCGCTGGACGCGCGCCGGACGCAGAAATTCCGGCGCGGAATCACCCGCCAGGGCGTCGTCGCTGCGCGCAGTGGCGTCCTCGGCCAGGCGGCGTGCCGCCTCGGCATCCACCAGTGCCGATACGCCATCGAACACGGCCGCGCATTTGCCGCAGCGCACCTTGCCGCCTTTTGCCGCGAGCTGATGGGGCTGGACGCGAAACGTCGTGCCGCAGGTTGGGCAGCGTGCGACGAGGTTCACCGCCGCGTCCCTTCCAGGAGCACCCAGTCGTCCTCACGCTGCGTCGCCATCAGCGTGAAGAACGGATTGAATGCCGAGCGCAACTCGGTCACTTGGGACGCGAGGATTCCGGACAGCGCGAGCCGGCTGCCGGAACGCGCGTGCGCCGCGAGCTCCGGTGCAAGCGCGATCAGCGGGCCCGCGAGGATGTTGGCGACGACGACGTCGAACGCCTCTGGTTGCAGCGCACTGGGCAGGAGCGCCCGGACCGCCACGCCATTGAGATGCGCATTGGCCCCGCAGGCCTCGAGGGCGAGCGGATCGAGATCGACCGCGGTCGCGGCGGCGGCGCCCAGGCGGAGCGCCGCAAGCGACAGGATGCCCGAGCCACAGCCGTAGTCCAGAACCCGTTCTCCGCCGCGCACTGTGCGCTCAAGCCACGTGAGCGCGAGACGCGTGCTGGGATGGCTGCCGGTGCCGAACGCCAATCCGGGATCCAGCCGCACCACAATGGCGTCCTCCGCGTCGGGCGGTTCGCACCAATGCGGGACGATCCAAACGCGCGCGCCGGCTCGAATCGGGCCAAATTGCGACTGCGTGCGCCGCACCCAGTCATCGTCTTCGACGCGCGTCATTCTGGCGCGCGGTGTTGACGGCAGCCCCGCGGCCTCGGCCGCGGCGCCTACCAGGGCCTCGGCGTCGACGTCCGGGGTGATCAGCGCGATCAGTCGATTCTGGCGCCAGAGCTGCGGTTCCTGCAGCGTCGGTTCGGCGAACCGGGGGACCTCCGCGCCGGTGCCGGCCTCGGCGTCTTCCGTGCTCACCGATTGCGCGCCCAGCTCGAGGAGCGCATCGGCCACTGCTTCGGCGTGCGCCGACCCGACCACGAGCTCCAGCGCCACCCAGGCCATCAGTGCGGCGACTTCCGTTCCTGGGCCAGCTTCTGCTCGAGGTAGTGGATCGAGGTTCCGCCGCGCAGGAACCGGCTGTCGTGCAACAGCTCCAGGTGCAGCGGGATATTGGTCTTGATGCCCTCGACGACCATCTCCGACAACGCCACGCGCATGCGCCGGATTGCCTGTTCGCGGCTCGCGCCGTAGGCAATCACCTTGCCCACCATCGAGTCGTAGTGCGGGGGGACGCTGTAACCGGAATACACGTGCGAATCGACGCGGATGCCCGGGCCGCCGGGCGGATGGTAGGAGGTGATGCGCCCCGGGGACGGGGTGAAGCGGTACGGGTCCTCGGCGTTGATCCGGCATTCGATGGCGTG
>DKBI01000077.1 GCA_002451175.1 Betaproteobacteria bacterium UBA6904 | reverse complement strand
ATCACCTCGCCGCCGCGCCCGATCACGCCGGCCTGCAGCACGAGCTGCGTCGCCTCGGGGATCGACATGAAATAGCGCGTCATCTCCGGGTGCGTCACCGTCACCGGACCGCCGCGCGCGATCTGCTCGCGAAAGCGCGGAATCACGCTGCCCGTCGAGCCCAGCACGTTGCCGAATCGCACTGACACGAAGCGCGTTGTCCCGAGCGGCTGCAGCGCCTGGCAAACCATCTCCGCGAGGCGTTTGGATGCGCCCATCACGTTCACCGGCCGCACCGCCTTGTCGGTGGAGATCAGCACGAACGCCTCCACGCCCGCCGCCTGCGCCTCGCGCGCCATGACCAGCGTGCCGTACGCATTGTTGGCCACCGCTTCGAACGCGTTTGCCTCCTCCATCAGCGGCACGTGCTTGTACGCCGCAGCGTGAAACACGACGGTCGGGGCGCACTGCCCGATCACCTCGCGCACGCGCCGCGCATCGCGCACGTCGCCGATCGCCGGGCGCACGTCGAGCGCCGGCTGGTGATCGACAAATTCCTGCGCGATGGTGTAGAGCGCGAACTCCGACAGCTCGAAGAGCACCAGCCTTCGCGGCTGAAAGCGCGCAATCTGGCGGCACAGCTCCGCGCCGATCGTGCCCCCCGCGCCCGTGACCATCACGGTCTTGCCGGCGATGAACGCGCGCACGCCTGCTTCGTCCAGCCGCACGGGGTCGCGGCCGAGCAGATCGTCGAGCTCGACGTCACGGAGCTTCGCAACCCCCACCCGGCCCGAGACGATGTCCGCCCAGGCGGGCACCGTCATGACGTGCAGCCCCGCCTGCGCGCACAGCTCATGCGCGCGCCGCCGCGCCGCATGGCTCACGCCCGGCATTGCCACGACGGCCTGTCGCACGGCCATCTTCGCCGCTGCCGCGCCGACGTCCTCCAGCGCGCCCATCACCTTGACACCGTCGATCGCCGCGCCGTGCTTCGCGCGATCGTCGTCGAGCAGGCCGACCACGCGCCAACGCGGGCTGTCCGCGAGTTCCCGCAGGAGCATCGCTGCCGCCTCGCCCGCACCCAGCACGAGGATCGGCTCGGCCTCCGGGTGTCGCACGACCCCGAGAAAGCGCCGCTCCTTCCACATGCGGTACGCGAGCCGGCTGCCGGCCATGGCCCCCGCAAGCAGCACCGGCGCAATGAGGAACACGGTGCGCGGAACCGCCACAGGCAGCGCGAGGAAGTACGTTGCAGCAGGCAAGGCGAGTGCGCCAGTCGCCACCGCGACGAGAATCCGCTGCAGATCCGTGAGGCTTGCGTAGCGCCACAGCCCCCGATACAGCCCGAACCCGAGAAACAGGACGGCATTTACGCCGATCGCCCAGGGCAGCGTCAGCCACATCACCTGCGCAAACGGCTCCGGCACATGCAGGTTGAACCGCAGCCAATAGGCGGCCAGCCACGCCAGCCCCGCTGCCGCCGCGTCGTGCAAGAACGCCGCCCCCGCGCGCCACACGAATGGGGTCAGCTTCCTTGGGGTCAGAGTACGCATTTGGGGTCAGACCCCATTGTGGCGCCGCAGCACCCACCAGGCGTAGAGGGCGTTGAACGCGAGGAAGGGCAGGAAGACGAGTGCGCGGTACGGCGGGGCGACATTCACGATCGCGATCGCGCCGCAGCCCTGCGCGACCGCCACCGCGTAGTGAANNCAGCATCGGCACCACGTAGAACGAGAGGTGCCCCTTGTCGAAGTGCGCGCCGATCAGCGCGAGCGTGGCGAACGCAAAACCGAAGAACGTGCTGCCCGCGTCGCCCATGAAGATCCGCGCCGGCGGGAAATTGAAGACCAGAAACCCGAGCGCCGCGCCCACCAGCGCGTAGGAGGCCGCGTACACGAAAACGCTGTCCTGCGAGAGCGCGATGCCGCACAGGAACACGCCTGCGATCGCCGCGACGCCGGCCGTCAGGCCGTCCAGGCCGTCCATGAAGTTGCACGCGNNCTGCGCCGCGATCTTCGCCATGAACGAGCGCTGCGTCACGTCGTCCACGAACGACACCACCGCGAGGAGCACCACGCAGCCGAGGAACCCCCAGAAGTAGCGGTCCGCGATCCGCGCCACATCCGCCACGAAGTAGATCGTCACCATCCCGGCGACGAACGTCGCGACGATCGCCACGCCGCCCGTCTTCGGCGTCGGTCGCACATGCGAAGATCGCTCGTTCGGCACGTCCAGCACGCGCAGGTGCCGGCTTGCGAGCCAGGTGAGCAGCACCGAGAGCCCGAAAAGCGCCAACCCGAACGCAACGTGCGGCAGGAACGCGGCGGGTGTCATTCGCCCAAGAGCCTCTCGGCCAGCGTGCGCGGGGAGTGAACTGTGACCCCTCTGATCATTCTGCCAAAGAGCCGTCCGAAATGCGTGCGATCACCGGTCAACAGAACGTCGCAGCGGTGCGCGATGGCAGCTGCGAGTACGGGCTGGTCCTTTTGCGGCAGCGGTAACGTTACCGCGATCCGCGGGTCGCCGGAATGCGTCAAGGCGACCCGCACTTGCGCCAGGACAGCAGGCAACCCGGTTACGCCGTGACTGCCCTCTTTCAAGGCCAGGTTCCTGCGCGCTTCTTCGACGACGTAACCATCCACCCAGCACTCGTGCCCATCCGTGACCAGCCATTGAAGCAGGCGCCGCACGGCGCCATCCGACTTGGCGGCCGAAAAAAGGATGTTCGCGTCGAGAAAGATGCGCATCGGCGCGCGAACCGCGCCCGTAGGCGATTACCGGGCTTTCGGCTTACGGCGCCGCAGTGTCCTTTCGAGTTCGCGCTCCGACGCGTCGAACTCGCGCACACGCTCGGCCGTGTAGATTTCCACGGGCAAGGTGATCGCCGGCCGCAGGAGCAGCCCCTCGGGCGTGGTCTCCGCGACCAGCTGATCGTCGGGCTTGAGGTCGAGTGCCTTGCGGATTTTCGCGGGGAGCGTCACGACGCCCCGGCGCGTAATGGTCAGGGTAGCCTTCATGTGGGTAGTTTCGCAGAATTGCAGCAATGCGGCAACGCGGCAATCGGGATTTCACCCGTTTTCCATCGCCGCACCAATGTTGCGGGCGATCGACGCCGGGGATCGGACCATCATCGAACGGGCGCTGGAAAAGCTCCGGCGGCCGTAGTCGGCCCATCAGAGCGTCCGGGTACAGGACTTCGTCCCCGCTGGGCTAGAATTCCCC
>DKBI01000146.1 GCA_002451175.1 Betaproteobacteria bacterium UBA6904 | reverse complement strand
GGACGTGTTCGTCCTGCAGTCGACGTGCGCGCCGACCAACGACAACCTGATGGAGCTGCTGGTGATGGTGGACGCGCTCAAGCGCTCCTCCGCCGCCCGCGTCAGCGCCGCGATCCCGTACTTCGGCTACGCGCGCCAGGACCGCCGGCCGCGCTCGGCGCGCGTCGCGATCAGCGCCAAGGTGGTCGCCAACATGCTCACGTCGGTGGGCGTCGCGCGCGTGCTGACCATGGACCTGCACNNCTGCGTCATCATGGACGACATGGTGGATACCGCCGGCACGCTGTGCAAGGCGGCGCAGGTGCTGAAGGAGGAAGGGGCGACGCGGGTGCTCGCCTATTGCACCCACCCGGTGCTCTCCGGCGGCGCCGCGGGGCGCATCGCCGAGTCCGAGCTCGACGAGCTTGTGGTGACCGACACGATCCCGCTCAGCGACGAGGGCCGCGCGTGCGCGAAGATCCGCCAGCTGTCGGTGGCGGGACTGCTCGCCGAGACCATCCTGCGGATCTTCACCGAGGACTCGGTGAGCTCCCTGTTTACGGAATGAGGCGCGCAGCGATCGTCGCGCCCGAGTTTTCTCAACCCTGCCGGTGACTGGTCGCGGTTCCGGCGGACCTTGGAAGGAGTGCAGCGATGAAATTTGAAATCAGTGCGCAAAAGCGCGAAGCGCAGGGAACGGGTGCGAGCCGCCGTCTGCGCCGCTCGGGCAAGGTCCCGGGCATCGTGTACGGGGGGGCCTCGGGCCCGGTGAACGTCGAGCTCGACCACAAGCAGCTGCTGCGCAATCTCGGCAACGAGAAATTCCACGCCTCGATCCTGTCGATGACGCTGGACGGCGCCGTGGAGCCCGTGCTGCTGCGCGCCTACAACATGCATCCGTTCAAGATGCAGGTGCAGCACGTGGACTTCCAGCGCGTCGTGCGCGATCGCAAGATCCACATGAAGGTGCCGCTGCATTTCGTGAACGCGGAGGTCTCGCCCGGCGTCAAGGAGCAGGGCGGCGTGGTGAACCACGTCATCAACGAGATCGACATCTCCTGCCTGCCGGACGATCTGCCCGAGTTCATCGAGGTGGACATGGCGGCGATGAAGGTGGGCGATTCGATCCACGCCAAGGACCTGCCGTATCCGCAGGGCGTCGAGCCGGTTCTGCACCGGAACGAGAATCCCGTGATCGCCACGCTCATCGTGCCGACGCTGGTGACCGAGGAGGAAGAGACGGCGGCGGCGGAAGCCGTGCCGGCCGCGTCCGAGGTGCCGACGACCGAGCAGGCGGCGCCGGAGGAGAAGGCCGAGGAAGTCAAGGCCGGCGACAAGGCCGAGAAGAAAGAGAAGAAGTAACCCCGCGTTGCAATCACTCGCGCCGCGCGCCAAGGCAATGCCTTGGCGCGCGGCAGCGCACTCGAGATGACCATTCGACTCATTGCAGGCCTGGGCAATCCGGGCAAGGAATACGAGCGCACGCGGCACAACGCCGGCGCCTGGCTCGTCGAGCGCTTTGCGGCGAGCGCCGGCATCGCGCTGCGCATGGATACGAAATACCAGGCGCGCGTCGGGCGTCACGCCAACGGCGCCTGGCTCGTGCTGCCGCAGACCTACATGAACCTCAGCGGGCGCGCGGTGTACATGCTGGCGGGATTCTTCAAGATTCCGCCCGGCGACATCCTCGTGGCGCATGACGAGCTGGATTTCGCGCCGGGCGTCGCCCGGCTCAAGCTCGGCGGCGGCATCGCGGGGCACAACGGTCTGCGCGACATCTCGCAGCGCCTCGGCTCGCACGAGTACTGGCGCCTGCGCATCGGCATCGGCCATCCCGGCGACAAGGACCTCGTGCACGACTACGTGTTGAACCGGCCCGCGCCGGAGGACCGCGCCGCCATCGACCAGGCGATCGACGGCGCGCTCGGCGTGCTGCCGCTCTGCCTCGCCGGCGACGTGCAGGGCGCGATGAAGCAGCTGCACACCAAGGACAAGAGTTGAGCCTGCGCTGCGGCATCGTCGGCCTGCCGAACGTCGGCAAGTCGACGCTCTTCAACGCCCTCACCAAGGCCGGCATCGCGGCGGAGAACTATCCGTTCTGCACGATCGAGCCCAACGTCGGCATCGTCGAGGTGCCCGACCCGCGCCTCGCGGCGCTGGCCGCCATCGAGAAGCCGCAGAAGGTCGTCGCGGCGGTCGTCGAGTTCGTCGACATCGCGGGCCTCGTGGCGGGCGCCTCCAAGGGCGAGGGACTGGGCAACCAGTTTCTCGCCAACATCCGCGAGACCGACGCNNCGACGCGATCGCGCACGTCGTGCGTTGCTTCGAGGATCCGAACGTCGTGCACGTCGCGAATCGCATCGACCCGGCGTCCGACATCGAAACGATTCACACCGAGCTCGCGCTCGCCGACCTGCAGACCGTCGAGAAACAGCTCGCGCGCTACGGCAAGGTCGCCAAGGTCGCCGGCGACAAGGAGGCGCAGCGCCTCGTGGCCGTGCTGGAGAAGGTGCAGGCCGCGCTCGACCGCGGCGCGCCGGCGCGCTCGCTCGACTGGTCGAAGGAGGAGCTGGCGGTGGTCAAGCCGCTGTTTCTGCTCACCATGAAGCCGACGATGTACATCGCCAACGTCGCCGAGCACGGCTTCAAGGACAATCCGCTGCTGGCGGCGGTGGAGGCCTACGCCGCGAAGGAAGGCGCGCCCGTGGTGGCGATCAGCGCCGCGCTCGAGTCGCAGATCGCCGAGCTGCCGCGCGACGACCAGGCGATCTTCCTCGCCGACATGGGCATGGACGAGCCCGGCCTCAACCGCGTCATCCGCGCCGGTTTCCGGCTGCTCGGGCTGCAGACGTTCTTCACCGCGGGGCCGAAGGAGGTGCGCGCCTGGACCGTGCCGGTGGGCGCCACCGCGCCGCAGGCGGCCGGCGTGATCCATACCGATTTCGAGCGCGGCTTCATTCGCGCCGAAGTGACGAGCTTCGACGACTACGTCGCGGCGGGCGGCGAGAGCGGCGCGAAGGACGCCGGCAAACTGCGCGTCGAAGGCAAGGAGTACGTGGTGCGCGACGGCGACGTGATGCACTTCCGCTTCAACGTCTGAGCAAAATCCCGGATTTCACCGGCATTCTCCGGAACGCAAGAGAAAATAAATTTACGCAAAAACCAGCATGTTGCGTTCCATAAGGCGCTGAACCGGCCTATTGGATGCCGTCAAAAGCAAGCTGGGCGCGCGCGGAAGATTCCGTGGCGTGCGCGACGTGGCTGCAAAGGCCCCGGAAAACGTCGCCCGCCTGGCGGCGTTGTTTCGCGTGCTGGAGCACGGGCAGGCGGGAACGATTCGCGCCGAGGAGATCGCCGGTGCCGGTCAGATCGTGGCATGGCATCTCACCGAGGCGCGACGCCTGCTCGCGGAACTCGACACCCCGCCCACGCTCGCCGCGGCAATCCGATTCGACGCCTGGCTGCTGAATGAGGCTTGGGCCAACGGCACCGACCGGGTGCCCGCGAAGCGGATCTACCAGTACGGGCCGAACTGCGTGCGTGACAGCCGCGACCTGCGCGCTGCGCTCGCCATGCCTGCCGAGCGCGGCCGGGCGCGGATGGAGGAAGCGGGACGGCGGCGATCCGTGGCGATCAATCCGGCGCTGCTGGATGGCCGGGAGTGACCTG
>DKBI01000341.1 GCA_002451175.1 Betaproteobacteria bacterium UBA6904 | reverse complement strand
CGCCGAATTGGGCAAGGGCATTGGTTGCCCAGCCAGAGCGCCGTCGTGATCGATTCGAGCGCCTCGCCGAATGCCGCCGCGGCGCCCCTGTCCGCGGCGGACCGGGCGCTGCTCGCGGCCGCTGCGCAGCTGCACCGTCCCATTGCGCGCGCGGCAAAGCTTGGCCTGGGGAACGGCATGGGATATGCCGTCTTTGGCGGATTGAGTCTGTTGTACGCGTTGCCCTCGTGGGACCTGATCGGCATCGCAATCGGTGCGGTTCTGCTGGGTGTCGGACTCCACGAGCGCGCGCAATCCAAGTGCCTGTTGCAGGCCGACGCGAATGCGCCGTCGCGCCTGGCGTCCGGAGAGCTGGTGCTGCTCGGCGCAATCGTGACTTACGGCGTGCTTGGCTTGACCGTTCTGCCTGCCGCGGGCGACCGGATCGCGCAGCAGCTCGGCGGCGCGCAGGCGCTCGGCATCGATATTCAACAGCTCGCGAATTCGGTCAGCATCGTGTGGTACGCCACGATCATTGCCGTTGCGCTGCTCTATCAGGGCGGCATGGCGCGTTACTTCCTGAAGCGGCGGGCCGAAGTCGCGCGTTATCGCGCGCAGGTACCGGCGTGGGCGCGCGAGGTGCTCGACACGATCGCTAAATAGCCCGAACGGGCTTGACCATTGCCCCGGGCAGTACGGGCGCCAATCGAGGCCTGCCTGGCCGGATGAGGCGTGACGCGCCGGATCTTGATGACGTCCGCTCGGGTCCGTTAGCAGTCGCCGTGGTGCCTCCCCGCGCTTCTGAAAATGGGATCATTCAACCGATTTATGAAACCCGATTTTCCGCGACGATTGATTCCGCTCGCCTACAATGGCGTCGAACGGAAAAGCGAGGGACAGCAATGAAAGTCAGCCAATACATGACCCGGCCGGCGATCACGATCGATCCGCAGACCGATTTTCATCGCGCGTTCGATCTCATGCACGCGCGCCGTATCCACCACCTGCCGATCGTGGAGGGCGGCCGCCTGGTCGGGCTGGTCGCCGAGCGCGACCTGCTCCTCGCGGCGGCGAATTTCGGGTCGGCGGAGGTGCCGGTGGGCGACATCATGCGCGGGTCGCCGATCTGCGTTTCCGCAAACGCGCAGCTCAAGGACGCGGCGCGCCTCCTGGTCACCAACCACATTGGCAGCTTGCCGGTGTTGAATTCGGCGAAGTCGTTGGTGGGGATCATCACCGAGACCGATATCTTCAAGATTGCGGCCGGCATGTTGCACGCGCGCCCGGCCGGACGCACGGCGGCGAAGAAGGCCGCGCGTCGCTCGGCCGGGAAGAAACCCGCTCGCACACGCGCGCGCAAGACCGCAGTTTCCCGCCGGGCCGCGAAGAAGAAATAGGTGGCCGCCGGTGGTCGCCGAGTGGCGGCCACGCTTGGCAGATCGACGAGCGATCTCCCGGACACGGGCGCAGCGTCCACGCCGGGCCGGTCCGGGCCTTCCGAGAATGCTGCGCGGTTTCCCCGTCTCCTGCCGTTCGCGCGTAGACTTCCGCCGCGCCAATCGTCCACCAGGGAGGGGCATGGCTCAAGTCCGGCGAAGACGGCTTCTCGTGGCCGCGGGCGCGCTGCTCGGTGCACCTGCGCGATTGGCCATTGCGCAGCCCAGCGATCGCGTCTTCCGCATCGGCTACCTGATCGATCAACCGCTGACCGAGCCCCCGTCGCGCGAGCGCGCGGCCTGGCTCAAGGGCCTGCGCGCGCTGGGGTACGTCGAAGGCAGAAACCTCGAGATCCTCTATCGGTCCTCGGAATCCGATCCGGCGTTTCTGCCCGATCTGGCCGCCGAGCTGGTCGCCAAGCGTGTCGACATGATTCTCGCGCCCACATTGGCATCGACGCGCGCCGCGATGAACGCGACGCGCACGATTCCGATCGTGTTCATCTTCGGCGCCGATCCGGTCGGGGCGGGTTTCGCGAAGAGCCTTTCGCGCCCCGGCGGCAACCTGACCGGAATTACGCTCCTCATGCCGACGCTCGAGCCCAAGCGGCTGGAACTCGTGCGCGAGCTGCTGCCGCACGCGAAGCGCGTCGCGGTCCTCACCGAGCCGGTCTCGAGCGCCGTGGAGCGCGAGCGCCAGCAGATGCGCGCCGCTGCCGCCCAGCTCGGACTGACGCTCGAGATGCACCAGGTTCGCGAGAACGGCGAGTTGCCGGCGCGGCTCGACAAGATTGCCGCGTCGCGGGCCGACGTGCTCCTCGTGCTTTCCACGACGCGGCTGATCGGCGCGCGCAGCGCGATTGCGGAGATGGCCCTCGAGCGCCGTCTGCCGAGCCTCATGGGCTTCGGGGACTACGCGCGGCACGGCGGGCTTGCCGCCTACGCCGCGGACACGGTGGAGCAGTTTGCCCGTCTCGCGAGCTACTGCGATCGGCTGATGAAGGGCGCCAAGGCTGCGGAGCTGCCGATCGAGCAACCGCGCCGCCTTGCGCTCTCGATCAATCTGGCGACGGCGCGCCGGCTCGGGTTGGACCTGCCGAAATCCGTGCTGCTTCGCGCCGACGACGTCATCGAATGACGCATCGCGGCCGCGGGCAGCCGAACGGGCGGCCCTGCCGTGTTTCCCGTCAACGGACTGCAGGCCGGCTCATGCGCTCGACGATGTCCGCGGGAATGAAGTTGACCAGCTCGGTCTTCTCCGCCTCGACGAGCTCGACGTAGCGTCGGACGACCTCGGCGGGATCGAGCTGTCCGACGGTAATGCGCTGGATGAGCGAGTCCATGATCGCCACGTCTTCGGGCGCGGCGGTCTTGCGGTCGAACCAGGGCCCCGGGTCGTTCGCCATGCGGTCGTTGAATCCCGTTGCGTACGGTCCCGGGTTGATCAGCGCGACGTCGACGCCAAACGGGATCAGCTCGGCCCGCAGCGAGGTGCCGAAAGCCTGCAGCGCGTGCTTGGTCATCGCGTAGGGCCCCGAGCCGACGCCGGCACGCACCCCCGCGATCGAGGACACGATCAGGATGCGGCCCGCGCGCTTTCGGCGCATCGCCGCCGCGACCCGCTGCGTGACCGCAAAGGTGCCGAACACGTTGACTTCGAATACCGCGCGCAGCCGCTCGAGCGGGAGTACGCTGAGCGGGCCGGTCTGGCCCCTGGCGGCGTTCGCGATGAAGACGTCGATGTCCCAGCGATCGACGGACGCGACATCTTGCGCGTTCGTGACGTCCAGTTTCGCCACGGTGAGTTCCGGGCAGGCGGCGCCGAGCTCGGCGGCCTGGCCCTCGGTCTCGACGCCGGCGATGACCTGGTGCCCGCGCTTGGCGAGCTCGGTGGCGGCACCCCGGCCGAAGCCGCTGCCGGCGCCCGTGATGAGAACGGTCTTTGGCATGATTGACCTCGCGTGATTGCAGTGAGTGCCTGATTTATATCAGACGTGTGCCGTGCCGATCCCGTGCGGATGGCATTGCACTGGCCTCAGCGATTGGCGCCGTTGCGCTTCCGACCTTTCCGACGGGCAGCCGGCTGGGATTGCTTCCTCAGGGTCGGCAGACCAATGCCCGCCGCATCGAAACCGCCGTCGGCCGCGAGCGTGTGGCCGTTCACGTAGCTCGCCTCCCTGCTGCACAGAAAGAAGACCGTGGCGGCGATCTCTTCCGGGGTGCCGTACCGATCGAGCGGGATCGCGTCGTAATAGTCCCGGCGGATCGCGGCGGTGTGCACGAGTTGCGCCATCGCGGTATCCACCGGGCCGGGGGCCACGCAATTCACGCGAATGCCGACGGGACCCAGCTCCGCCGCGCACTGCTTCGTCAGGTGAATGAGCGCCGCCTTGCTCGTGCCGTAGGCGACGCGCAGGGTGCTCGCGCGCAGCCCCGAGATGGAGGCGATGTTCACCACGGCGCCACCGCCGGTCTGCAGCATGACGGGGGCGCAGGCGCGCGTGCAGATGAACGCGCCGCCGAGGTTGACGGCCAGGACGCGCTGCCACTCCGCCAGCGACGTCGCCAGGATCGGCTTGAAGACGGCGATGCCCGCGTTGTTGACGAGCGCATCGATGCGCCCGAAGGAGTGGGCGACCCTGCGGATTGCGGGATTGACCTGCTTCGGCTCAGCGACGTCGCAGGCGATGGCAATGACACGCCGCGGATTGTTCAGGCGCTTCTCGGTCGCGCGCAGGGTCCTGCGGTCGATGTCGAGCAATGCGACGCGGTGACCTTCGGCCAGGAAGCGCTCGGCGATCGCAAGACCAATGCCGCGCGCGCCGCCAGTGACGACGGCAACGGGAGCGAAGGCGCTGCGCTGGCCTGACATGGAACGATCCGCAAAGCGACAAGGCGAAAGTAGCACAAGCACGAACGGCGCGCGCCGGCCGCGTGCCAGGATCCGAGGTGCCCATCCAACCGGCTGGGCCGGGCGAAGCGGAAGTCAGGTCGCTATTCGAAGGCGACCCAGCGCGTGCAGGTTGCGATCATGTCGTGGATGCCGGTCGCCCGCAGCGCTTCGTCGCGGAACCGCTCGATGTCCTCTGCAGGCGCGCCGCCAAGGCGCAGCGAGAAGCACACGCGGCGGATGACGCTGGCCGGACTGCCGTCCAGGCCTGCGGGCTCCACGATCACCCAGGGATATCGGCAGGCGTTCACGGCAGATCATTCTCCATGCGCGAGACGTCTGTCACGCCGGCCCATGCGGCGGGGCTGCCGAGGCGCCGCGGCCCGTGTGTCGAAGTGTCCAAGGCTAGCCGTCGAAGCCGCTGGCGAGGAACCGCTCGGCGATGGCGCAGTGCGCCGCGACGCCCCGCGCCAGCATGTCCTCGTTCAGCGTCATCTTGTTCGAGTGGCACGGGCACGCGCTCTTCCACAATTGTCCCTCCGGGCAAACGCCGAGGAACACCATCGCTCCCGGCACGCGCTGCAGGACGTAGGAGAAATCCTCCGCGCCCATGATGGGCGAGGCCATCGTGGTCCACGCGTCCGCTCCGAACAGTTCCCCGATCGCGCGCTCGGCGACGCCCACGGCCCGCGCGTCGCACAGCGTCACGGGGAACCCGCGCTCGATGGTCACGTCCGCTTCGCATTCATGCGCCTGCGCGACGCCCTCCGCGACGCGCTTGATGCCGGCGTGCACGGTCTCGCGCGACGCCTCGGACAGCGAGCGGATCGTGCCGAGCAGGTTCGCCGCCTCGGGAATCACGTTGTTGGTGGATCCGCCGTCGATCTTGGCGATGGTCACCACGACCGGGTCGAAGATGTCGATGCGGCGGGTGACGAATACCTGGATCGCCGTCACGATCTCGCAGGCCACGGGCACCGGGTCGACCGTGTGGTGCGGCATCGAGGCGTGCCCGCCGCGGCCGCGCACGCACACCATGAGCTTGTCGGCGGACGCCATCAGGGGGCCTGCCTTGGATTCGAACGTGCCCGCCGGCGCGTTCGGCACGATGTGCAGGGCAAAGGCGGCGTCCGGTTGGGGTTGATCGAGCAGGCCATCGTCGATCATGAAGCGCGCCCCGTGGTGGCCTTCCTCGCCCGGCTGGAACATGAACAGCACCGTGCCCGCGATGGACTCGCGCCGCGCGCACAGCGCCCGCGCAGCCGACGCGAGCATGGCGGTATGCGTATCGTGCCCGCAGGCGTGCATCACGCCGGGCACGGTGGAGCGAAACGGAAGCACCGTGTCCTCGGGCATGGGCAGCGCGTCCATGTCGCCGCGCAACAGCACCGTCCGCCCGGGCCGCGCGCCGCGCAGCACGGCGACCGCGCCCGTGGTCGACGGCCCGGATTTCCACTCCAGCGGCAGGCCGGCGAGGGAAGCCTGGACCTTCGCGATCGTCTTCGGCGTCTGCAGGCCGAGCTCGGGCTCGGCATGGATAGCACGTCGCAGCGCCACGGTCGCGGGTTGCAGTTGTCGCGCCGCGCTCAGCCAATCCGCGGGCGCGTTGAGCACATCGTTCATGCAAGTCTCCTTCAGAACGGATCAACCGGCATTCGGGCACGGGATCGCCAACGGCCTCCCGATGCGACCCGGTGAGCGGGCATAACGATACACGGAGTCGGACGCGAGCGGCGCGCCCACGCACCGGGCCACCGCCCGTGCACGGGTCCGCCGGGACCCAGTAATATGGAAGCGCGTCCGGGCGCGGAAGCGGTGCGATCGTCCGCCGCGCCGGCGCCCGGCCCCTGGCCCCACGGAGATCCCGATTGGCCGAATCCACTGCTCGCCAGCGCGGCAACGCCACCAGCCCAGGTGGCTCGCGTGCCGCGGCGGACGCCCAGCGCTTCGGTAGGCCCGAGCGCGGCTGGCGCCTGTCGCTGTACGTCGTCATCTTCGAGGCCGACACGCGCGCGGGAAGACTGTTCGACCTCGTATTGCTCGCCTCGATTCTCGCCAGCGTCACGGTCGTCATTCTCGACAGCGTGGACAGCATTTCGCGCGACCACGGCCCGCTGTTCGACGCGCTGGAATGGATGTTCACCGGCCTGTTTTCGGTCGAATATGCCGCGCGCCTCGCCTGCGTGCGCCGGCCGCTGCGCTATGCGAGGAGCTTCTTCGGCGTGGTCGATCTGCTCGCCGTGCTGCCCGCCTACGTGGCGCTGCTCGTGCCGGGTACGCACGTGCTGCTCGACGTGCGCGTGCTGCGGCTGCTGCGCATCTTCCGGATCCTCAAGCTCGCCGCCTACGTCGGCGAGTACCGCGCGCTCGGCAGCGCGCTGGTCGCCAGCCGGCGCAAGATCCTGATCTTTCTCTCGGTGGTGCTCATGATCACGCTGCTCATGGGCACGCTGATGTACGTGGTGGAAGGGCCGGAGCGGGGCTACACCAGCATTCCGATGGGCGTGTACTGGGCCATCGTGACGATGACCACGGTCGGCTACGGCGACATCTCGCCGCACACCGACCTGGGGCGCCTGATCGCCGCGGTGATGATGCTGCTCGGCTGGGGCATCCTCGCCGTGCCCACCGGCATCGTCAGCGCCGAGATGACCGCGCAACGCTTTGCCGGGCGCCTGCCCACCACCCGCACCTGCCATGAATGTCTGACCGAGGGCCACGAGGCGGGCGCGCAGTTCTGCAGGGATTGCGGGGCGAAGCTGCCCCCCTACCAGCGCGACTGACGGCGCGCTTCGGGCCTGCCGGCGATCGCGTCGCAAGCGTCGTTTTTCTGGCGCAAACGCCGCGAAGGGCGGAAACTGCACGGACAAACGGACCGCAGGAGGATCCGATGAGCAATCTCAATCCTCTGAGATACTGTTTTTACGGGAAACACGCAAAGCCGCGCGCCACGTTTCGCATGCTGCCCGGCGCGGCGAACGCGCGCGCCGTTTGTGCGGAGTGCTACGAGAAGCTGAAGGCGGGCAAACCGAACAAGAAGAAGTAGGGGTTCTTGGCGGGCGCTAGCCCCAGACTTCCTTGGCCGTTTCCACGACGAGGCGGATCTTCGCCCACTGTGCTTCGTGCGGGATCACGTTGCCGTGCACGGTGCTCGAGAAGCCGCATTGCGGCGACAGGCACAGCTGCTCCAGCGGCACGAACTTGGCCGCTTCGTCGATCCGGCGCTTCAGCACGTCCTTGCTCTCCAGCTGGCCGAGCTTGGTGGTGACCAGTCCGAGCACGACGAACTTGCCCTTCGGCAGGAAGCGCAACGGGCGGAAATCGCCGCTGCGCGCGTCGTCGTACTCGAGAAAGTAGGCATCGACGTTCATTTCCGAGAGCAGCGCCTCGGCCACCGGCTCGTAGCCGCCCTGCGCCGCCCAGGTGCTCTTGAAGTTGCCCCGGCAGAGGTGGATGGCCAGCGTCATGCCGGCTGGCTTCTGCGCCACGACGCGGTTGATGAACGTCGCGTAGCGGTGCGGCAGCTCGTTCGGGTCGTCGCCCCGCTGGCGTGCCGCTTCCCGCATCTTGTCGTCGCAGAGGTAGGCGAGGTTGGTGTCGTCCATCTGCACGTACCGGCAGCCCGCCGCGGCGAGCGAGCGCAGCTCGTCGCCGTAGGCCCTCGCGACGTCGTCGTAGAACGCCGGCTCGAGTTCCGGGTAGTGGGTCTTGCTGATGCCGGCGCGGCCGCCGCGGAAATGCAGCATCGTCGGCGACGGGATCGTCACCTTCGGCGTGCGGGTCGCCTGGCTCTTGAGGTACTGGAAGTCGGCGAGCTGGATGTCCCTGGCGTGGCGCACCTTGTCCACGACGCGCATTACCGGCGGCGCGAGTTCCTCGGTGCCGTCGGGCTTCTTCACGGTGACCGGGATGTCGGTCTGCACGCCGCCGAGCTGCTCGAGAAAGTCGATATGGAAATACGTCCGGCGGAATTCGCCGTCCGTGACGCTCTGCAGGCCGGCGGCTTCCTGGGCCTTGACGACCTCGGCGATGGCCCGGTCCTCGACGGCGCGCAGCTGCTCGCGCGTGAGTTGGCCTTTGGCCGCCTGGTCGCGGGCTTCGAGGAGCTCGCGCGGGCGCAGAAAACTGCCGACGTGGTCGGCGCGGAAGGGGGGCGATGGGCGTGGGCTCATGAGTCGCATCTTACTCCCGGTCAAGGCGAGCGAATCAAGGGTTGACGCTGTCTTGCGCGACGGCGTAGGGTCCCTTCCGGCAACTCCACGAAAGTCTCCGCCATGCCCCACGATTTCATCGTCATCGGCGCCGGCCACAACGGCCTCGCCTGCGCCGGCTATCTCGCGAAAGCCGGCGCCAAAGTCCTCGTGCTGGAGCGCAGCGCGCGCGTCGGCGGCGGCTGCCACACCGAGGAAGCGACGCTGCCGGGCTTCAAGCACAACATCTGCTCGGTGGTCCACACCCACATTCCGAACAGCCCGGTGTACCGGGACCTGGAGCTCGAGCGGCACGGCGTCCGGTACGTGTATCCGGACACCCTGCGCGGCACGATCTTTCCGGACCATCGCAGCATCGTCATGCACCGCGAGCCGGAGCGGATGGCCGCGGAAATCGCGCGCTACTCGGCGCGCGATGCGCGCACGTTCAGCCAGCTGTACGCGGACTACGCGGAATTCATCGACTCCACCTACCTGCCGCTGATGTATTCGCCGCCGCTGCCGCCCTCGGTGCAGACCGCGCAGCTGGAGCTGTCGGCGGAGGGGCGCACGCTGCTGCAGTGGCAGGCGAGCACGCCGGTGCAGCTGCTGAACGAGTTGTTCGAGAGCGAAGAGGTGAAGGTGCACTTCCTGTCGCGCCTCACGGTGCTCGGCTTTGCGCCGGATCAGTTCGGGCAGGGATGGATCTGCCTGTTCCGCATCCTCAAGGCGGAGGCGCCGATCTGCGTCGGCGGCTCGCAGCAGCTCGCGGTCGGGCTGCAGCGCGCGCTCGAAGCGCACGGCGGCGCGGTCCGGACCGGCGCGGAGGTCAAGCGCGTTCTGCTGCGCGGCAACCGCGCGATCGGCGTCGAATTCGCGGACGGCGAGCGGATCGAGGCGGCGAAGGCCGTGATCACCAACGTCGAGCCGAAGAAGAGCTTCCTGCGCCTCGTGGGCGAGGAGCATCTGCCGGCCGCCTTCGCGACGCGCGTGAAGAACTATCATTCCCGCGGGCGCTCGCTCTTCGCCCTGCATCTCGCCCTTTCGGAGCCGCCCGACTACCGCGCCGCCGCGCAGAACGCGCCGGTCAACCGCGCCTTCAGCCAGGAGATGTTCGGCGGCCGCATGCTGGATCAGGTGCGCGCGTACCAGGAGATCGCGCTGGGCCAGCCGCCGCGCAACGCGATGCTGCAGATCACGCTGCCGACGCTTTTCGACCCGTCGCAGGCCCCCGCGGGCCGGCACACCGCGGTCGTCTGGCAGTACGCGCCGTACGGCGTGGCGCCGGACGGGCCCGGCGGATGGCGCGCGATCCGCGAGGAATACGCCGCACACCTGCTGGACCTCTGGCGGTCGTACGCGCCGAACATCACGCGGGACAAGCTTCTCGGCATGACGATCCAGGACCCGACCGACACCGAGCGGCACAACGACAACCTGGTGAACGGCGTCGACGTCGTCGGCGACATGACGCCCGACCAGATGGGCTACTTCCGGCCCTTCGCCGGATGGTCCAGCTACCGCTCGCCGATCGAGGGGCTCTACATGGCCGGCGGCTACTGCCATCCGGGAGGCGGCGTGCATGCGGGCGCCGGCCACAACGCCGCGGTGGCCATCGCCGAGGACTTCCAGCTCGACCGGTGGTGGGGCTGATGCCCCAGCGCGAGGCGAGGTTCGCCGTCAACGCGCCGCCGGCGGAGGTGTGGCGTTTCATCCGCGACATCGAGTCGCTCTGCGCGTGCATCCCCGGCGTCGAGCGCGTCCGCCTCGTCGACGACCGGACGGCCGAGTTGACGGTGCGCGAAAAGGTCGGGGTGGTGCCGCTGATCCTCGCGCTCACGGCGACGATCGACGCCGAGGAGCCGCCGCGCCGTCTGCATGCCACCGCGAAGGCGGAGCATCTGACGATGGAGATCGACGTCGCGCTGCAGGGCCACGCGTCGGGGACGGAGCTCGTCGGCCTGCTGAAGGTCGCCGGCGAGGGGCCGCTCAAGGCCGTGGTGAACAGCCTGTTCGAGCGCCGCGCGACCGAGCGCACCGCGCAGTTCGCGCAGACGCTCGAGCAACGCTTCGGTGCGGCGGCGCCGCGCAAAGCCGCGGCGCCAGGCGAAGGCGGCGGAATCCTCGCCTGGCTGCGCCGCCTCTGGCAGCGGCTTACTTCGCCATCTTGATCGAACGGTCGAGGAACTCGTTCGTGTACGTCGTCTTCACGTCGAAGGGCTTGTCGAGCCCGATGTAGTCACGCACCAGCTCGTAATCGGCCTTCATGCGGCCGTCGTCGTGGATGCCGAGCGCCGTCTCGCGCGCGAACTTGTCGCTCATCAGCACCTCGACCAGCATCCAGTTCTGCAGCTCGTTGTCGAACTTGAGCGCGCCGTTCGCCTCGACCAGCGCCTCGACGCAGGGCTTCGGCTCCTTGACGCAGGTCGCGAAGGCGCGCTGCGTGACCTTGACGAACTTGTCGATGAGCGGCTTGTTCTTGGCGAGGAAGGCCGCGTTGACGATCACGGAATTGCCGTACGGGTTGAGGCCGATCTCGCGCCACGCCACGAACCCCATGTCGTCGCCCAGCTCGCGCTGGAACACGTGGTGGATGTTGTAGAAGGAGGTCGTGATGTCGATCGACTTGGCCTTCAGCGCCGACAGCTTGGAGTTCGCGTCGATGTTCACCCAGGTCACCGACTTCGGGTCGATGCCGTTCGCCTTGGCGAGCGCCGGCCACATCGGGCGCGCGCCGTCGGCGGCCGGATTGCCGATCTTCTTGCCGGGGAAGTCCTTGATGCCCTTGATGCCGGAGCTCTTCAGCCAGTACAGGCCCTGCGGCGAGTTGGCATAGACGTTGTACACCGCCACGGAATCCGCGCCCTTCGCCTTGCCGAGCAGGACGTTGCCCATGTCGGCGAGGCCGATGGGGTTCGCGCCGGCGCCGACCTTCTGCACGGCGAGCGCGGAGCCCTTGCCCGGCTCGAGGTTGAGATCGATGCCCTCCTTGGCGTACCAGCCGAGCTTCTTGGCGTAGTAGTACGGCGCGTGGTCGCCGCCGGGCACCCAGTTGAGGATGAAGTCGAGTTTCTGCTGGGCCGCGGCGGGGAGCGCGGCGGCGGCGAGCAATGCGGCAATGGCGAAACGGCGCATGCGGGTCTCCTCGGTGTGAATGAATTCATGGTAGCGATGCACGCCGGCCGGTGTCAATGTTGCTAGACTTCGCCTTAACCGGACAGTTACTTCCCGCCGCATGCCGCTTCACTGGTCGCAACTTCCCAAGGACACGCTCGCCCTCCTGCGGCGGGGCACGGTCATCCCCGCGCATCCGCTGGCGCTGGATGGCCGGCGCCGCTTCGATCCGCGCCGGCAGCGGGCGCTGACGCGCTACTACCTCGACGCGGGATCCGGCGGGCTCGCGGTCGGCGTGCACGCCACGCAGTTCGCGATCCGCGACCTCGGCCTGTACGAGCCGGTGCTGCAGCTCGCCGCCGACACCGCGCGCGAGTGGACGAAGGGCGGCGCCGCGCGCCCCCTCGTCCTGATCGCGGGCCTCGCGGGCAAGACCGCGCAGGCGAAGAAGGAGGCGGCGGTCGCGCTGGCGCACGGCTATCACGCCGGACTGCTGTCGCTCGGCGCGCTGCGGGGTGCCTCGGTGGACGAGCTCGTCGAGCATTGCGCGCAGGTGGCGCGCGTCATCCCGCTGGTCGGCTTCTACCTGCAGCCCGCGGTGGGCGGCGTCGTCCTTCCGGCGGAATTCTGGCGGCGGTTCGCCGCGATCGAGAACGTCGTCGCCGTCAAGGTCGCGCCGTTCAACCGCTACCGCACGCTCGACGTCGTGCGCGGCGTGGTGCTCGCCGGCGCGGAGGAACGCGTGACCCTGTACACCGGCAACGACGACCACATCGTGCTCGACCTGGTGGCGCCGTTCGCGGTGCGCCGCGGCGCCGAGGAGGTGCAGGTGCGCGTCAAGGGCGGGCTGCTCGGCCACTGGAGCGTGTGGACGCAGCAGGCCGTCAAGCTGCACGAGCGCGTGCAGGCCGCGGTGGCCTCGGGGTGGGTGGACGCGGAGCTCCTCGCGCTGGATGCGCGCGTCACCGACTGCAACAGCGCCTTCTTCGACGTGGCGCACGATTTCGCGGGCTGCATTCCGGGCTGCCACGAGGTGCTGCGCCGCCAGGGCCTCCTGGAGGGGACCTGGTGCCTGGATCCGGCGGAGACGCTCTCGCCCGGCCAGAGCGCCGAGATCGACCGCGTCTGCGCCGAGCATGCCGATCTCTCGGACGACGCTTTCGTGCGCGCGAATCTCGCGCGCTGGATGGGGTGAACATGGAACGCACCGAAGTCCTGCAACGCTACGCGCTCGCGGTGCTGGCGCACGTCGCGCTCATCGTCGCGTGGTACCTCTTCGTCCGGCTGGGCAACGTGCCCCGCTTCGTGATGCCCGCGCCCGGCGAGACGCTCGATGCGCTGCTCTCGCCCAACTACGACTGGTGGTCCAACGTGGTGGTGACCGGGACGGAGATCTTCGGCGGCTATTTCCTCGCCCTCGTGGTCGGCGTGCTGCTCGCGCTCGTGTTCACCTGGTCGAAGACGCTGGAGGCGTTCTTCATGCCGCTGCTGGTGTCGCTCAACATGATCCCCAAGGTGGCGCTCGGCCCGCTGATCATCGTCTGGTTCAAGTACGGCGTGTTCCCGAATACGCTGATGGCGTTCTCGATCTGCGTGTTCCCGATCCTGCTCACGACCGCGCGCGGCCTGCGCGAGATCGAACCCGAGCTGCTCGACCTGGTGCGCGCGCTCCAGGGCTCGCGCTGGCAGGTGTTCGCCAAGATCCAGCTTCCCGGCGCGCTGCCGTACATCTTCTCGGGCATGAAGGTGGCGGCGATCCTCGCCGTCGCCGGCGCGATCGTCGGCGAGTTCCTCGGCTCGGACAAGGGGCTCGGCTACCTGATGCTGCAGGTGCAGGTGACGCTCGACACGCCGGCNNGGCAAGTCGACGCTGCTCAAGATCCTCGCCGGGCTGCATCCGCACGACGGCGGCGAGGTCCGCATCGGCAGCGCGACGCACCCGTTCAACCCCGCGCGCGACGTCGGCATGGTGTTCCAGGCGCCGCTGCTGCTGAAGTGGCGCCGCATCCTGGAGAACGTGCTGCTGCCGGCCGAGATCCTGGGGCTGCCGTCGGGCGAATCGCGCGAGCGCGCGCGCGAGCTGCTCGCGCTCGTCGGGCTGACGGGCAGCGAGGAGAAGTACCCGTACGAGCTGTCCGGCGGCATGCAGCAGCGCGCGGCGATTGCCCGCGCTCTCGTCCACGATCCGAAGCTGGTGCTGATGGACGAGCCGTTCGGCGCGCTCGACGCGCTGACGCGCGAGAAGATGAATCTCGAGCTGCTGCGCATCTGGAAGGAGTCGCGCAAGACCATCATCTTCGTCACGCACGGCATTTCGGAGGCCGTGTTCCTCGGCACGCGGGTGGTGGTGCTCACCGCGGGCCCGGCGCGCATGGCGGACAACTTCGCCATCGACCTGCCGTCCCCGCGCACGCTCGACCTGAAGACGCACGAGCGCTTCGGCGAATACACGCGCCGCGTCTACAAGCTCCTCGGCATGGAGTGAGGGTGGCCGGACGGCATCGGACGCTTTACGGCGACATCCACAACCACAACGCACACGGTTATGGAGTCGGCTCGATCGAGCGGTCGCTGGAGATCGCGCGCACGCACCTGGATTTCTTCGCCTTTACCGGGCACGCCAGCTGGCACGACATGCCCGCCATGGAGGGGCAGCGCGAGCGGCATTGGAGCGACGGGTTCCGGCGGCTGAAGGACACCTGGCCGCGCGTCCAGCAGGTGATCGCCGAGGGCAACCGCGACGGCGAGTTCTGCGCCTTTCTCGGATTCGAGTGGCATTCGTCGCGCTGGGGCGACCAGTGCGTCGTGTTCCCCACGGACCATCGGCCGCTGCACTACGCGGCCGACCCCGAGAGGCTGCGGCGCTTCTGCGTCGAGGAAGGCGCGCTCATGATTCCGCACCACGTGGCCTACCCCGAGGGACGGCGGGGGGCGAACTGGTCGGTGTTCCGCGAGGACTGCACGCCGGTGGTCGAGATCTATTCCGAGCACGGCAATGCCGAGGACGACCGCGGCCCGCTGCCGTTCGTCACGCACTCGATGGGCGGCCGCGAGACGGCGAACACGGTGCGCCGCGCGCTCGATCGCGGCCTGCGCTTCGGCTTCGTCGGCTCTTCGGACAACCATGCCGGATTCCCGGGGGCCTACGGCGAGGGGCTCATGGGCCTGCTCGCCGAGGACCTGACGCGGCCGGCGATCCTGGAAGCCATCCGTGCGCGGCGCACCTGGGCGCTGACCGGCGATCGCATCGAGGTGGCGTTCACGGCGAATGGCGCGCCGCTCGGCTCGACGATCGCCGCGGGCCGCCGCGTGGACGTCGACTTCGCCGTGCGTGGCCGCGACGAGCTGGACGTGGTGGAGATCGTCCAGGACGGGCGCATCGTCCATCGCGCGTTCGCCGCCGATGCGCTGCCGGACGCGTCCGCGCTGCAGGAACCGGTGCAACTGCGGCTCGAGTGGGGCTGGGGACCGTGGGGGGCGCTCGCGCTCGAGCGCGTCTGCGACTGGGTGATGGAGATCCAGGTGGCGGGCGGCCGCATCACGCGCGTCTTCCCCTGCCTGCAGTCGATGCCCTTCGACGAGCAGCGCCGCCATCGTTTCGAGCGCCGCGGGGATGGCGGGCTCGCCATCCGCTCCTACACCTCGCGCAAGGACGCCTACCGCGAAAACCCGAACCAGAGCGTCGTGCTCGAGCTCGCCGGCGGCCCCGACACGGTGCTCGAGCTTTCGCTCACCGAGCCCGTCGCGCAGACCACGACCACGCGGCTCGCCGACCTGCTGGGCGCCTCGCGCAACCTGTTCACCGGCCCGTTTCCGAAGGAAGGCTATCAGTGGCATCGCCTCGTGCCGCTCAAGGCCTCCGCGCTCGAGGGCCGCTGCGTGCTCGAGGCGCCCGCGGGCCGTTCCTATGCCTACCTGCGGGCGCGCCAGCGCAACGGCCACGTCGCCTGGGCGAGCCCCGTCTTCATCAACTACGCCACATGAACATCACCCGCATCGAAGTCATTCCCGTCCGGCTGCCGCTCAAGGCCGTGCTCACGCTGCCGCGCGGCGCTTCGCGCACGCTCGACGAGGGCAAGCGCGTCGCTCTCGTGAAAGTCACCGACGCCGACGGGCACGTCGGCTGGGGCGAGGCCGGACCCTCGCGCCGCTGGTCCGCGGAGACGCTCGAATCCTGCGTGACGTCGATCCGCGAATACCTTGCGCCCGCGCTGATCGGGCACGACGTGTTCGACATCGCCGGCGCGCACGCGAAGATGAACACCGAGCTGGCGAGCGGGCTCGATCCGGGCCAGCCGATCGCCAAGGGCGCGATCGACGTCGCGCTGCACGACCTGGTGTGCAAGCGCCTGGGCATTCCGCTGCAGGCCTGGCTCGGCGCGAAGCGCCTCGACGGGGTGAGGCTCGCGCGGCTCGTCTCCGCGTCGAGCCCGGAGGAAGCGGCGCGCATCACGCGCGAGGGGCTGGCCGAGGGCTTTCAGGGATTCAAGGTGAAGGTCGGCCATCACAAGGCGATCGACGTCGAGCTGGTGCGCGCGGTGCGCGAGGCAGCGCCCCAGGCGACCGTGTGGCCCGACGCCAACCAGGGCTACACGCTCGAGGAAGCGCTGCGCATGGCGCGTGCGCTCGAGGCGCTCGGCATCACGCTGTTCGAGCAGCCCGTGCCGATGAGCGACTTCTACGGCATGCGCAAGCTGCTGTCCGCGACCACCGTCACCATCGCGCTCGACGAGGCGGCCATGGGCATACCGCTCGCGATCGAGCTGCTGCGGCGCGACGCCGTCGAGTCGCTCGCCATCAAGGTCTCGAAGGTCGGTGGCATCTACTATGCGCGGCAGATGTGCGACCTGGCGCTGAACGCGGGCCTCAAGCTCATCGGCTCCGGCCTGATGGACGCGCCGATCGGCTTTGCGGCCTCGGTGCATCTGTTCGCGGCCTACGGCATCGCGGATCCGGTGGATCTCAACGGCCCGCAGTTCATCGCCGAGGACTACCTCGCGAAACCCTTTCCGATCGAGCGCCAGGTGGCGCGGGTTCCCGCGGCGCCAGGCCTCGGCATCGACATCGACGAAGCAAAACTGAGGAGGTATGCGCTATGAAACGCTTTGCGATCCGCTTCCTGATCCTCATGAGCTGCGCAACCGCCGCGTTCGCGCAGGCGTGGCCATCGAAACCCATCCGCATGGTCGTCGCGTTTCCCCCGGGCGGCTCGACGGATCTCGCCGCGCGCGCGCTCGGCGAGAAGCTCGCCGGAGCCCTCGGCCAGCCGGTGATCGTGGACAACAAGCCGGGCGCGAGCGGCAACATCGGCGCGGAGTTCGTCGCGCGCAGCGCGCCCGACGGCTACACCCTGCTCATGGCGGCGACCTCGTTTGCCACGAGCCCCGCGTTCTTTCCCAAGCTGGCCTGGGACCCCGTCAAGGATTTCGCACCGGTGTCGCTGGTTGCGACGGTGCCGATCATCGTCGTCGTGAATCCGTCGGTGCAGGCGGCGACGCCCGCCGAGCTGATCGCCTACTCGAAGGCCAATCCCGGAAAGCTCAACCTGGCCTCGCCGGGCGCTGCGACGCTCACGCGGCTGTCGGGAGAGATGTTCAAGCAGACCGCCGGCGTGGACTGGGTCACGGTGCATTACAAGGGCGGCCCCCCCGCGGTGCAGGACATGCTCGCGGGCAACGCGCACGTGATGTTCGCCAACATCTCGGACGTGATCAGCCACGTGAAGGCCGGCAAGCTGCGCGCCATCGCGGTAACCACCGCGAAGCGCTCGGCGGTCGCACCGGAGCTGCCGACGCTGGCGGAGACCGCGGTCCCGGGATTTGCCGTGGCGACCTGGCAGGCGGTGGTGGCCCCGGCCGGCACGCCGCGTGAAGTCGTGCAGCGGCTCAATGCGGAGATCGCGCGGATCGTGGCGACGCCCGAGATCAAGGAACGGTTTCTCGGTTTTGGCACTGACGCGGCCGGGAGCACGCCGGAGGAGCTTGGCCGATTCCTCGCCAGCGAGGTCGCCATGATCGGCAAGATCGTGCGCGACACGGGCGCCAAGATTGACTGAAGCGCCATTGCCGGCGCGGCGCGCGCGCGCCGGGGCAGCGAGGCGCAATCCCGAGCGCAGCCAGGAGCGCATCCTCGCGGCGGCGACCGCCGAATTCGCGCGCCACGGCATGGGCGGGGCGCGCGTGGACCGCATTGCGGCGCGCGCCGGCGCGAACAAGCGCATGCTGTATTACTACTTCGGCAACAAGGAAGACCTGTTTCTCGCCGTGATGGAGGCCGCCTACGCGCGCATCCGCAGCGCCGAGCACGAGCTGCATCTGGGCGACCTCGATCCCGTGGAGAGCATCCGGCGGCTCGTGACCTTCACGTGGAACTACTACCTCGCGCACCCGGAGTTCCTGAACCTCCTCAACACCGAAAACCTGCACAAGGCGCACCACTTGCGGCGATCGCGAAACATTCCGGCGATGCACTCGCCGCTGGTGGCGACGCTGCGCGGCGTGCTCGAGCGGGGCGAGCGGGCCGGCGTGTTCCGCGGCAGGGTCGATCCGGTGCAGCTCTACATCTCGATCGCCGGGCTGGGCTATTTCTACCTCGGCAACCGCTATACGCTGTCGACGATCTTCCAGCGCGATCTGCTGTCGGCGCGCGCGCGCGCCGAGCGGCTGCGGCACATGATCGAGCTGGTGCTCGGTTACCTGAGGACCTAGGCTCATGCGCATCGCCCTGTGCAACGAAGTCATCGCCCCCATGCCGTTCCCCAAGCAGTGCGAGTACGCCGCCAAGCTCGGCTACGACGGCCTGGAGATCGCCCCGTACACGCTTTCGGACGAGCCGCACCGGCTGGGCAGCGCGCAGATCGCCGCGGCGCGCGCNNGCGGTGCGCCGGCGCACGCTCGACATCCTGCTGGCGCTCGTCGACCAATGCGCGGAACTCGGCGGCCGCTACCTCGTGCACGGCTCGCCGCACCAGCGGCGCATCGACCCGGGCGACACCAAGGCGGCCGCGCTGGAGCGTGCGCAGGCCTGCTTTGCAGCGGTGGCCGAGCGCGCGGAGAAGGCGGGCGTGCTGTACTGCATCGAGCCGCTCGCGGCGGATCAGACGCCGCTCATCAACACGCTGCGGGAAGCGGTGACGATGGTCGAGGCGATCGGCAGCCGCGCGGTGCGCACGATGCTCGATTGCAGCGCGGCGGGCCGCATGGAGACCGCGCCGCTGCCCGCGCTCGTCGACCGGTGGCTGCCCTCGGGCATGATCGCGCACGTACAGCTGAACGACCGCAACCGGCGCGGGCCGGGGCAGGGCGAGCAGCGCTTCGCGCCGCTGCTCGGCGCGCTGGTGCGTCACGGCTACGACGGCGATCTCGCCGTCGAGCCTTTCGACTACGTGCCCGACGGACCGGGCGCGGCGGCGCGCGCGATCGGCTACGTGAAGGGCATTCTGGAGGCGCTGGAAACATGAGAATCGTCGCCGTCATCGCCGCGCTGGCGGCCGCGACCGCCGCACAGGCGTTCGAATTGCAGGGCCATCGCGGCGCACGCGGACTGCTGCCGGAGAACACGCTGCCCGCCTTCGAGCGCGCGCTGGAGCTCGGCGTGACCACGCTCGAGCTCGACATCGCGATCACGCGCGACGGCGTGCTCGTGATCCACCACGATCAGACGCTCAACCCCGACACGACGCGCGATGCGAGCGGCCAGTGGCTCGCGCAGCGCGGTCCGGCGATCCACGCACTCACTTGGAGCGAGCTGCAGGCGTACGACGTCGGGCGCCTGAAGCCGGGCAGCGAATACGGGCGGCGCTATCCAGCCCAACAGGCGCTGGACGGTACGCGCATACCGCGGCTCGCGGACCTCTTCGCGCTCGTGAAGCGCAAGGGCAACGGCCGCGTCCAGTTCGCGATCGAGACGAAGCTCACCCCGGACACGCCTGAACTGTCGCCCGCGGCAGAGCCGTTCGCGCGCGCGGTCGTCGAAGAGATCCGCAAGGCGGGAATGGAGGGGCGAGCGCAGGTTCTCTCCTTCGACTGGCGCACGCTGCAGGTCGTGCAAAAGATCGCGCCGGAGCTCCCGACCGTCTACCTGACGGCGCAGCAGCGCTGGCTCGACAACGTGGGCGTGACTCAGCCGGAAGGATCGCGCTGGACGGCCGGGATCCAGTACCGCGACCACGGCTCGGTGCCGAAAATGATCAAGGCGGCGGGCGGCAAGTACTGGTCTGCGTATTTCGGCGATCTCGACGAGGCGAAGATCCGCGAGGCGCAGGCGCTCGGGCTGAAAGTGCTGGTGTGGACGATCAACGACCCCGCGGTGATGGAGCGCTTCGTCGCCTACGGCGTGGATGGCCTCGTCACCGACCGGCCGGACCTCGCGCGGCCCATCCTCGAGCGGCGGGGGATCAAGTGGTGAGCGGCGCGCCGCGACTGCCGTGCCCGCGGCCGGTGCGCGTCGTGCTGGAGGGGCGTTACGCGCGCCTCGAACCGCTGGGCATGGCGCATGCGGAAGGGCTCTATCGCGCCTCGAGCGGCGAGGGCGCGGNNCGGGCAAGCGGCGAGGCGGCCGGGCGCCAGGCGCTCATGCGCATCACCCCCGAGCACGGGGTGATCGAGATCGGCAACATCCTGTGGGGGCCGGCGATCTCGCGCACGCGCGTCGCGACCGAGGCGCTCTACCTCTTCGCGCGCCACGTGTTCGAGGATCTCGGCTACCGCCGCTTCGAGTGGAAGTGCCACGACCGCAACGAGCCCTCGAAGGCTGCCGCGCGGCGCTTCGGCTTCAGCTACGAAGGGCTCTTTCGCCAGCACATGTGGACGAAGGGCGCGAATCGCGACACGGCGTGGTTTGCGATGATCGACCGCGACTGGCCTGCGCTCCGCGCGGCGTACGAGCGCTGGCTGGATCCGGCGAATTTCGACGCTCAGGGGCGCCAGCGCGCGCGGCTCGCGGTTCCGCAGGCGGCTCGTTGAGTCGCCCAGCCTCGCCCGCATTCAACGCATTGACGCGGCACCAGGCGCATCGCGTGATTCGCGGCTCAAGGTGACAGGCGCGGCACCGTGAGGCGGCGTAGCGAGCCGCTTGCTCGCCGCAGGAGCATCTCCTGGCTCTTCAAGCACTACGCGCACGGACGGGGCCGCGCGGATTTGCGGCGCACCTATTTCGTGGCCCGACTTCTCACCCAGGCGGCGAGCGCCTTCACGTCTTCGCTGTCCGGCTGCTTGCGCAGCATCTCGTCCACGACCGCGCTCATTTCTCCGTACATCAGGTATTCGTAGAGCGCCGCGTACAGGTAAAGCTCGGGCGTAATGTCGTCCGAGGGCATCGCTGCCTGCATCTGTTCATAGGTCGCGCGTGCCGTGCGAATGTCCTCCTGCTGCCGCAGGCTCGCCTCCTGCTTCCGCGTCAGACCGGCGCGCACTTGGATGCCGCCCAGCCGCGCATGCTGCATCAGCTCCGGCACGCGCGCGATGCGCTCACCCGCTCCCGCGGGAAGGTTCGTCGCCTCGGCGGGCTTGCCCGCGATCGGCGCGCTCGCTGCGGATCCGGCGCGGAAGCTGGCAGGACCTTGCCAGCGCTCCTGCCGTCCGCCATTGAAAAAGACGATCCTGAGCTGCGCACCCCGGGCCAGGTTGATCTGGTCCCCGTCGCGAATGCGCATGAACGCCTGTACCTTGCCCGCGGCACCGGACGGGGAACGGTACGAAACATCTCCAGAGACGCTGTTGAGTAGGCCGACGTCGGCTCCCTGAGCCAGCAGCGACCCGCTTGTTGCCAACAGCACCGCGAACAACCCTGCGCGCATCAAATCCTCCTAGTGAACCGGCCCGTCCAGCGAAATGATCTCGTAAACCGCCAGGCGCTCGCTCTTGCCCTTGACGTTGACTTGCTGCGCCCGTCCTGTCCTGACGCCCGGGCCGGCGGCGACCACCGTGGACTCGCCGGCCGCAATGACCCAGCCCAGCGCCTTCGTTGCACTCTCCAACCGGGAGGCAGCATTGACAGTATCACCGATGGCCGTGAATTCCCTGCGTCGCGGCGTCCCGATGTCTCCGATCACTGCGCTCCCGGTATTGACGCCGATGCCGATCGCGAATTCCGGCAAGCCGCGCCCCGGAAACCGGGCCGCCATCCACGGCGCGAACGCACCGGCGGCGTTTGCCATGCCGAGTGCCGCGCGGAGCGCGCGGCGCGCGTGGTCCGGGTGCGCGAGCGGCGAGCCGAAGACCGCCATCACCGCATCGCCGATGAACTTGTCGACCGTTCCGCCCTCCGCAAGAATCGGTTCGCATACCCGCGTGAAGTAGGCGTTCAGCATTTCGACCACTTCGTGGGCGCTCAGCTTTTCCGAGATGGTGGTGAAGTTGCGGATGTCGGAAAACAACACCGTCACTGTGTGCAGGTCCCCGCCAAGATCCGGCCGCCGCTCCTCGGAGAGCAGCTTTTCCACGACCTCGTCCGACACATAGCGACCGAACATCTGCCGGATGCGCCGCCGCTCGCGCTCCTCACCCGTCAATCGCAGAGACAGGCTCAGGAGGAATGCCGCCGCGACCCCGCCCTGCACTCCCGCAACCGGGACGATCCAGTCGAGATGAAACGCAGCATAGGCGGGAACCGCGGCTGCGACGGCGATGGCTCCGGCGACGAATGCGCTGCGAGCCGGATCGAGTCGAAAGAAGAGCGTCGTGGCGCAGGCGATCAGAACCAGCAGGTAGGCGAGTTCGAGCGGCGCAGGCATTCGGCCGGGATGGCGGCCGGAAAGAATCGTTTCGACGATGTTCGCGTGAATTTCCCCACCGCTCATCTGGTCGCCCCGCATACCGCGCGAGTAAGGCGTGAATTGCCGGTCGGAACTCCCGGCGTCCGTCGCTGCCACGATCACGACGCGGTCCTTCAGGGCACGAACCGCAGGGTTCGTGCTCGCATCGCCTCTGAGCAGCGCGCTCATCGGGACGGCCGGAACCGTGCCGGGAGGACCGGCGTAGCGGATCGCAACCGGTCGAGCCTCCCGCGACCACGTCCGACCTGCGATTTCCCATCCCGTTGCGAGCGGGTCCTTGTCCGCCGCCCGCAGCGCCAGCTGCATCCCGAATCCGACGCCCGGCCGTCCTGGGTCGGGATCCAGGAAGGCGAAGAATTGCCGGACGAAGCCGTCACCGTCCGTATGCAGGTTTGCGATGCCGAGATCGCTGATTCCGCGCGGCAGCAGGTAGCGTTGATCCGGTGGCGGCAGCAGCAGCTGCGCTTCGCCGGATTTCGGCTGCACGAGATGGGAGATGAGAATCTTGTTTCCAGACGCCAGGGCTGCGCGCAGCGGGCCGTCGTAATTTCGCGAGATCGCGCTGTCGGGAAGGTCCAGCTTGCGCAACCAGCTCTCCGCGCTGACCTGATAGAGAAAGTCTAGCCCGACGACCTTGGCGCCGGCGCGGTCGATCGTTTGCAACGCCTTGCCAAAGTGCGGTGCCCAGAATGCAAGAGGATCGTCCTTGAGAAAGACGAGCGTCTCGTCATCCACGACGACGAGGGCCGTATGGGCGGGCGTGTAGCGCACCCCGGCGAGCACGTGCCACAGGTCGTAGTACCAGGCTTCGGCAGCCTGCCCGGCTGGAGTGCGGCCAATTCCGGCCGCGAGCGCCAGCGCAACGCCCAGCACCCCGAGGTACCCGACAATCGGTCGCAGCTTCAGAACGCGCCCCCCGCAAGGTCCGCAGAGTACCCGTTTGTGGATTCCGCCGCTCGCTCGAGCCTACAATGCCCGGCCTGCGGAGGATCGGTCATTCGGCATAGCGCGTGTCGCTCGGCGTACTCCTCGTTCCTCCGCGGGACGCGCGACATCGTTCGCGACGCGCTCGCGTGGAGTACGAGCGCCGCTCTACTTCTGATCGGGGGCGCGGTCCACGCCCAATCGGTACCGATCCCGTTGCCGGATAGCCTCATCGGTCATTGGAGACTCGTCGCGGAAGGTTTCGCGAAACCATACACATTCCAGATCTACGGCGCCGATCGTGCTGCGGACGGGACCTACGATCTGAATGCAGGCTACGGCGTGGAAGGGCAGGCGCTTGCGCCCATCAAGGCCAAGGCGAGCCGGTCGCCGGAGGGTTGGAGGCTGTCGTTTCTCGCGCCCTGGGGCAGCACGCTCGTGGCCACGCAGGCGCCAAGCGGCGTATTCCAAGGGGCATTTCACGGCACGAATCGTGCGCGAGCCGTCACGCTCGCGAAACTCGGCGACGTGCCGGCTGCGGCTTCGAGTCCCGACGCTGACGAGACAGCAATGAACGGCGAGGAACAGGAAGATCTCGATCCAGCGCTCGCCCGGAAATCGCAGGCGTTCCTCAGCGCACCACTCCCCGCAAGCATGGACAGGGACAAGCTCGCTGCGCTCCACGTGGAGCGATCCGAGGCGGCGCGAAGACTTGGCGACATGCGAACCCAAATCGCCGAGTTGCGACAAGCTTACGTGCTGACGCAAGGCAGAAACTACCGCGTGGTCAGTTATCTGGCCAGCGCTACCCATCTTGCCGGCGACTGGGAAACCGCGCTGAAGCTCAGGGAAGACCTCCTTGACAGGCCCCTCCAGCCGTCGCAACGGCTAGCGAATACTCTGACGATCGCCCAGTACTACACGCATGTCGGCCAGGTGAAGCGCGCTGAAAAGCTCGTCGCCGATATAGAGCCGTTGGTCGCGCAGATGGGTTCCCCGACCGGCGCAGGCGCGTGGACGCATGGGCAGCATCAATGGACGCGTGGCGTGATGTTCTTCAGTCAGGGACGGTACGCCGAGGCCGAATCGGCATTGCGCGCCGCTGTGCAGCACAATACCGATGCTCAGCGCTGGAAGGGGGCGACCTTTAGTGCGTCGGATCGAACTCGCCTCGGTCTTGTCGATGGTCTCCTGGCATCGACGCTCAGTGCGCAGGGCAAGCTCGCAGAGGCAGAGTGGATACTGCGTGATGCCTTGGCCCGGTCGGTTCGGGAAACGGGTCGCGATTCGGTGCCGACGAGCAATCTCCTGGTCCGCCTGGCCAACGTGCAACTCCGTCATGGCCGATTTGCATTGGCAACGAAGTCCGCGGAATCCGCCGTCGCGACGCTCGAAAAGCGCGGCGTCGCGCCCTCGAGCAGCATGCTGCTGAACGCCCTTCTGTACGCAGGCTGGGGCCATACCATCAGTGCGGACTACGGTCGAGCGATACCGGCGTTCGCGCGGCGCGACGCCAATCTGGCGGCGGATCCCAAGGCGATGCAATCCCGCGCGGGTGGCGGCTCCGTCGTCTGGGGCTACGCGCTGATCAGAAGCGGACGAGCCGAGGAAGCGCTGCCGATGCTCAAGGACCACTACGAGCTGGCGCGCGCCAAGTCCGAGACGGGCTACGCGACGCGGGAACGGGCCGGAATGTACGCCTATGCGCTCAACCGGGCGGGACGTTCGGAGGAGGCCGCAAGGCTGTTCGCCGCGAGCATATCCCCGTTGCTCGAAGCTCGCCGCAAGGCGCGTGTGGCTGACCGGGTGGACGCGCTGCTCGAGAGCGTTGCCAACTGGATCATCGAAGGGTACATGGAGTTTCTGTCCACGCGCGCTTCGGCGGGGGACGCAAAGGCGATCGGAGAAATGTTTCGGGTAGCCGACGTTGCACGCGGATCGTCGGTGCAGCGCGCGGTTGCACAGGCGGCAAGCCGCGCCACGATCCGCGAACCGGCACTGGCCGAACTCGTCCGCAAGGAACAGGATCTGGCCAATCGCGCGGCGGCACTGGCCACAATTGCCGAAGAACTCGCCGCGCGACCGGCGGGCAGGCAGCCCCGGCAGGTGATCGCCAGCATGCGCAGCGACATTCAGTCGATCGAGGTCGAGCGGGCGAGCCTGAAGCAGGAGATTGCGGCCCGGTTTCCAGGCTATGCGCAACTGATCGAGCCGCAGCCCGTGGCGGTGGATCAGGCACAGCGCCTGTTGCGCACCGGCGAGGTGATGCTCTCGCTCTTCACCACGCACGATCGCACTTATGTCTGGGCGATTCCCCAGACGGGGGGCGTACGCTTTGCCCAATCGAGACTGGGTACCGCGGACATCACCGAGGCGGTCGACAAGCTCAGAGCCGCGCTCGACGTAGGCGACGTATCGCTCGAGCGGTTTCCGGCGTACGACGTGCGGCTCGCACATTCTCTGTACGAGAAGCTGCTCAAGCCGTTGGAAGAGGTCTGGAATGGCGCGCACACGCTGATCGTCGTGTCCCACGGAAGCCTGGGCCGGCTGCCATTCGCAACGCTTCCGGTTTCGCCGCCGCCAAGCGCAGTGCACAGCGCCGGCTTCTCCGGCTATCGCGACGTGGCGTGGCTGCTCAGGCGCATTGCGACCATCCAGTTGCCCTCGGTAGCGGCATTGGCGTCGCTGCGTGCGACCGAAAGGAGCACGTCCGCGCCAAGCGCGTTCGTGGGCGTCGGCGATCCCGCGTTCCTTGCCGAAAACGTCGTGTCAACCGGTGCGAGCAGGAGCGTGTTGCTGCGCAATCTTGCGGTGCGAGCGAGCGGCGACCCGGCAAGACCCTTCACGACGGCGGAGTTCAAGCGCCTGCCTGCACTGCCGGATACGGCGCAGGAGGTCCGGGAGATCGCCGCGATTCTCAAGGCGACCGACCGGGACGTACTTCTGGGGGCTCAAGCCTCGGAGACCAACGTCAAGCGGCGCAAACTCGACGATTATCGCGTGGTGATGTTCGCGACTCACGGCCTGGTACCCGGGGACTTCGACGGGCTCACGCAGCCGGCGCTCGCGCTCTCCAACCCCGAGGTGACGGGCGAGACCGATTCCGACGGTTTGCTCACGCTGGAGGAGATTCTGGGGCTCAAGCTGAACGCCGAGTGGGTCGTGCTTTCCGCCTGCAATACGGCGTCCCCCGATGGAGCTGGCATGGAGGCGGTGTCCGGACTGGGGCGAGCATTCTTCTACGCCGGGGCGAGAAGCCTGCTCGTCTCGAATTGGCCGGTGGAGACGGTGAGCGCGCGCTTGCTGACGACGGACACATTCCGGCGCCAGGCGCGGGACCCGTCGCTCACGAGGGCAGAGGCCTTGCGCCAATCGATGCTCGGCCTGATGGCGACTGGCGCGGCAAACGATCGATCAGGCAACCAGCAGTACACCTATGCGCACCCCATGTTCTGGGCGCCGTTCACTTTGGTGGGAGACGGAAGCCAGTAACAGACCTTTGGTCGTTGCCTGCGCCTCGGCGCGGCCGATGAAGCAGCTGCCGAAGACGCCGGCTGCGGCGCAGGGTTGGGCGGCGCCCTCACTGCGCGACGGACAGTGTATCGACGGCGAAGAGCTGCCGGGCGCTGGGCGGCGCCTGACTCTCCATGCGGAAGACCCATTGTTTGCGCTCGGGGAACCACGTGAATGTGTTGAAGAACGGGCCATCCGGGTATCCGAACTTGAACTCGATCAGGCAGCCTGGCTGTCGGCGACACGCCGGAACACAACCCCCGGCCTGCTCCCTGCGCAGGCGACCGCTACGGCAATGGATAGGGCTCGAGCTGCAGGTCC
>DKBI01000014.1 GCA_002451175.1 Betaproteobacteria bacterium UBA6904 | reverse complement strand
AATCAGGGTGCCGGCCTGGGAATCGGTGCCCGCTAGAGGGGCAGTCCAAAAGACGCGGCAAAGATAGATCTTGTAGGGCCTCGATGGATAAACATATGCGTAGTAGTTCTGCTTGCACTTGCAGTCGATCTCAAGTGGTGCACTGTCAAACGCATCCTTAATCTTGACGAAGTGGTCAGTGACAGTATTCCAGCGTGTGGCGTCATACGTGCCGAACCAAGTCTTGTACCTCGTCGATCCCGCCGGCGCCGAATATGTATTGAGATAGTCCTTTGACTCAGTCGAGTAGGTCTTAGCCTGCCCCACTGCTGCCGCCACAGTGGTCTGCTGCGTCGCCGAACAGTTACTGTAGGTGGTCTGGCCCGGCGTCGGGGGTGGCGGGGGTGTGGGTTTGCCTTTGGCGCTGCGGCCCTCAAGCCATAGATACACGGTGTCGGACTTGAGTCCCGCGCCATTTGGCCCGTGTGCTCTGCTGGCGTACTGAATGTCGTACCGGCCGTTGCGCGACAGGTCGTAGGCAACGGTGAGTTCGACGTCGTAGCTTAGGGAGGCGCCCGGATCGATCCGCACGTGGTCCGCAGGCCCTGGCGCCGCCCGCTTGATCACCGGCCCCATGTAAGTCACCGGTTGCCCGTCATAGGTGATCCTGAAGAGCGGCGCTTCCACGTCTTCGGAGGGTAGCTGCCAGCGCAGAAGATTCACCGGATGCCGCGCGGTGTTCGTGACGGTGACCTTGACCACGACGTCCACGTCACCGCGGACGATCTGCTTCTCCACGGCCAGGCGCACCTCGAGCCCGTCTTTCGGGGCCGCCAGGTTGCTCCCGGACGCGAGCACCATCGCGGCACAGGTCATCCACGTTGCAACTTGGCGCATGACATCTCCTTCAGCTTTTGGTCTGCCAACGCAGAGAGTAGGCCACGAAGGGGCGCTTGCATAGACCATTGGTGCCTCCCAACTCGACGAAAGCGCTGGCGGGCCCTTGGCGGCATCTGCGCGGGCGGTTGCAGCGCACCAATCAGCAAACCCTGAAATTCGACGCAGGTCGTGAACTAGTTCCACGTTGGCGCGGCGATCTGGGCTATCTTCGCGCCGCCGCTAGCGATTGCGTTAGGTTGTTACATCGCGCCGTGTAGAATGCGCCGCGCGCCGTTCACGGAGGAGGAATGACCACCATGCTGTTCAAGAAATTGCCGGTCCTGCTGTCGGGTGCCATCAGTGTGCTGTTCCTCGCCACCTCCCATGCGGGCGTGATCAAGGATCAGGATGGCAATGCTGCGCAACCGAGCTTGCCGGCTGACGGTGTCGACCTGGTGCCCACTGGTAAAGGCTGGGGGCAGCGGCCCGACGCGCCGGGTGCACCGGTGCAGATTCAGGACAGTGACAATTCCACCGCGATCAGCCCGTTTGGCAAGGCAGTGCCGGGAGTGAACGGCTGGGGGCAGCCGCGTGACAGCGGCAATGCCAAGACCGCTCGGCCGAGGACGACGTCGAACGGCATCAACTATCATGGCGGCCCGGTGATGACCGGCGGCGCAGTCAAGGTCTATTACATCTGGTACGGAAACTGGAGCGGTAACTCGGCGCCCACGATCCTTGGCGACTTCGCCAGNNTAACGGCGTCTTCGGGCTTCTGCACGCAATATTGCGGCTGGCACACGCACGCCACCATCAGCGGTACGGATATCAAGTATTCCTTCGTCGGCAATCCTGATCGTTGCCCAAGTTCGTGCGCAGCGCAAACCACGGGACCTAACGGGAACGCGGGTGCCGATGGCATGGCCAGCATCATTGCGCATGAGCTGGAAGAAGCCGTAACCGATCCGGACCTGAATGCATGGTACGACACGCGAGGCTATGAAAACGCCGACAAGTGCGCCTGGACCTTCGGTACGACCTACACGTCGAACGGCGCCAAGGCGAACATGAAGCTGGGCGCGCGGGATTACCTGATTCAGCGGAATTGGGTAAACGCAAGCGGGGGCTACTGTTCACTGTCGTACCCTTAGAACATCTTCCCGTACGTCCCAGCCCCGTGAAGCGCCGGGTCCTTGCGTTGCTCTTTGCGGTTGTCGGGATGGCGGCAGTCGTGCCCGATGCGCTTGCGCAAGGTGCATTGCATCGCGTTCCCACAGTGACCCGTCTGGTCAAGATCTTCACGACGCTTGAATACGAACTCTCCGCCGCGGTAAGAGCAGGCGATGCTGCGGCGGTCGATCGGATGGTTACCGACGACTTCGAACTCCGATCGAGCGTCCTGCCTGGCGTGCCGACGCCCCGCGCCGAATGGCTGGCGCAATCCAAGGGCAAGGACACGGGCGAAATCGAGCAGATGGCGGTGCACGACTACGGACCTGTCGCGGTCGTCAGCTACGCATGGAAGTGGCAGCCGCGGCGCGATCTTCTCGCCGTGGACGTCTGGGTCAAATCCGGCGACAGTTGGAAATTGTCGGTTCGCTACGCGGGTCCCGCGGGCGATTCCACCACGGCGGTTCCCGGTGCAGTCTTGGAGGCGCCGGTCATTCAGAAGAAGATGTAACCCCCAGCCCCGGCAGCGCGCTGCAGAAATCGATTGCCGCCGGCCAATGAAACCGTCTGAGAATCAGAGATCCGCGAGGGGCTTGTAGGCCGCGCGGTCGTCTTTGACCTGCATCGTCCGGATGAGCACGTCCAGGTCGGACTGCAGGCGCAGCAGAACGGCAGCAGGCAGCCGGCCGAGCGCGTCGGGCAGCACGCCCTCGACGGGGCGCGGCGCGCGGCGCAACAGCTGCTTGCCCTTGGCGGTCACTTCGAGATGCACGACGCGCTGGTCCTCCTCGTCGCGCCAGCGTTTCGCATAACCCTGGCGGATCAGCCGGTCGAGGAGGTTGCTGGCCGTCGACTGGTGAATGAGCAGCGCTTCGGCCAGTTCGCTCACCCGCAGACCGGGGCGCGCCGCCATGACGGCCAGCGCCCAGACCTGAGCGCCGCCGATGCCGCAGGCGCTCTCCAGCCACGCGAAGTGCCGCCGCACGGAACTGAAGATGATGCGGAAATTCTTCAGCGCGGCGGCGACGGATGTCGCGTGCGACGCCGCGGCCGTCTTCGCCGGGGTCCTGGTGCGTTTCCTGGGTTGGGGCACGGCGTGGTCTTCAGGGCATTTGCGAGCGCGCCATCATACGCGAACGGCGCGCAAAAAAAAGCGCCCGGGGAGGGCGCTTAAATGAGTACAGCTGCAGTCTCCTGCCGCCATCCTCCTCAATTCGGTGATCGAACCCACAGATATATTGAAGGAAATGTAATCGGCCCGGTCGGCGCTGTCAACCCTGGCCGGGCAGGCGTCTCGCTGCAGTGCGGAAACGGGCCTCAGGCGCCCCGGTACCGCCAGCGCTGCCAGAGGTAAACCGGCACGCCGATGCCGAAGCCGATCAGGTCCGTGATGGTCCCGGGGTGCATCAGGGAAATGGCGGCGCCGAACAGCGTCACACGCAGCGCTAGCGGCATCTTGCCGCCCCCGAGCCAGCCCTCGGTGGAGGCGGCGAGGAACCAGACGCCGACGCAGCCGGTGGCGGTGGCCTGCAGGATCTCGTACCAGGCGCCCTGCCACAGCATGACCGGGCTGTAGAAGAACATGAACGGCACGATGAACGTCGCGAGCCCCATCTCGAGGGCGATCCAGGAGGTCTTCCACGGGTCGGCCTGCGCCAGCCCGGCCGCGGCGAACGACGCCAGCGCGACCGGCGGCGTGATGGCGGAGACGACGGCGAAATAGAACACGAACATGTGCGCGACGAGCGTCGGCACGCCGATCTTCGCCAGGCCGGGCGCCAGCACCGCGGCGGCGATGGCGTACGCGGCGGTGGTCGGCATTCCCATGCCGAGAATCAGGGCGACGCCGCCGGCGAAGATCATCGCGAGGAGCACGTTGGCGCCCGCGATGCCGAGGATCAATTCGGAGAATCGCCCGCCGATTCCGGTGAGCGCCACGACGCCGACGATGATTCCCGCGCAGCCGCACACGGCCACGAGCTGGATGGTGTCCCGCGCGGCGAGATTGAGCGCCTCGAGGGTGCGCCGCCAGCCGAAGAACAGCGCCGGCACGGCGATCAAGGCCACCGCAACCCCGTTCGCGCCCCACTCGCCGAACGCGCGATCGGCGGCGTTGTAGCCCTGCAGCATGGCAAACGTCAGCACGCCGCCCGCGATCAGCAGCGCCAGCGTGCGCAGCAGGAGCGCCAGCGCCACGCCGGATAGCTTCGTCGGCACGGGGGCGTCCTCGCCGGACTCGAGGTCGCGGAACACGCGGGCGAGCGACCCGGCGATGAGCGCCGTGACGATGCCCAGCCCGCCGGCGCGGAACGGCGAATAGCCTTCGAGGAACGCCCACACCAGCACGATGATCGGGGAGAACAGGTACAGCATCGTCAGCATGCGGTTGAGCGAGGGCAGCTCGTCGCGCCGCAGGCCGCGCAGGCCGAGGCGCAGCGCGTGGTAGTCCACGTGCAGCCAGCACGCCACGTAGAACAGGATCGCGGGGATCACCGCCGCGAGCGCGATGGTGGTGTACGGGATGCCCGTGATCTCCGCCATGAGAAACGCGCCGGCACCGAGCACCGGCGGCGTCATCTGGCCGCCGGTCGAGGAGGTGGCCTCGATGGCCGCCGCGGTCGGCCGGTCGTAGCCGACCTTGCGCATCATGGGGATCGTCACCATGCCGGAGGCGACGACGTTCGCCACCGACGATCCGGAAATCGAGCCGAACAGGATGCCCGAGGCGACCGCGGCCTTGGCCGGCCCGCCGCGCGCCCAGCCGAACAGGGCGTTGCACAGGTCGTTGATGTAGTCGCCGACCTTGGANNTCCGAGTAGATGTAGGTGAAGAAGCGCGGGATCTCGAACCCCTTGTGCTGCAGGACGCCGGGCATCCACGGCCCGACGAAGCAGTACAGGATGAACACGCCGGCGATGATGACCAGCGCCATGCCGGCGGCGCGCCGCGTGAACTCGAGCAGCAGCAGGGTGCCGCCGAGCCCGACCACGACGTCCCACGTCGTCCACTGCGCGCCGGCGCGGAACAGCAGTCCGTCGATCTCGACCGTGATGTACGCCGCGCAGCCGAGCGAGGCGAGCACCAGCAGCCAGTCGTACCACGGCACGCCGGTCCGCTCGCTGCGCTGGAACGCCGTGTACAGCATGAAGCCGATCGCGCCGCCCCAGCCGACGTGGATGGCGCGGAACATCAGCGGTTCCAGCGAATACAGGTTGAGGACGACGAGGTGAAACACGGTGAAGCAGACGCACAGCAGCGCAAGCACGAGCTGCTCCCAGCGCCGGAGCTGCCGCTTGTTGCCGCCGAATTCCTCCTCGGCCATCGGCGGCTCGATGACCTCCTGGGTGCTGGTCTGGCTCATATGAAAAGACCGCGCTGCGATGGGCGCAGCGCGGTCCGATGGGCGGGCGGCGGCCTTACTTGCCGATCAGGTTGGCGGGCAGGCTGATGCCCTTTTCCTTGTAGTAGCGCACCGCGCCGGGATGGAACGGCAGGAAGCCGTTCGCCTTCCAGTTCGCGAGCACCGTCTCCTTCGCCGCGGCGTGGCCCTTCACCATCTGCGGATTGTTCTCGAGCACCGACTTGACGACGCCGTAGACGAGGTCGTCCGGCAGGTCCTTGTGGGCGATGGCGAAGTTGAACAGCCCGATCGTCTTGTGGTCCTCGGTCTGCTGCTTGTAGGTGCCCTTCGGGATGAACGAGTCGGAGAGCTCGGGCAGCGCGGCCTTCAGCTTCTTGATCTCGTCGTCGGTGAAGGTGAAGAAACGCACCTTGTTGGTCGTCTCGAGCTCCGAGTACGCCGCGATCGGCACGCCCGCGCAGAACGGGAACGCGTCGATCAGCCCGTCCTGGAGGTTGGCGGCCATGTCGGAGGCCTGGCCGTTGCGCACCGTCGTGTCGATGCCGAGCGTCTTGAAGAACAGCGGGAAGTAGGTGCCGCAGGTTCCGGCGCGCGGACCGACGCCCGACTTCCGACCGATGAGATCCTTGACCGACTTGATCCCCGACTTGTCGAGCGCGATGAAGTGGAACGGCGTGTCGTACATCGGGAACGTGGCGCGGATGTTCTGGTACTTCTTGCCCTTGGTCCACTCGCCGGTGCCGTTCCAGGCCTGCAGCGCGACCCCCATGGTCGTCATGCCGAGATCGATCTGCCGGCTGTCGGTGAGGATGATGTTCTGGTTCGGGCCCTGCGTCTGCTGCGTGCTGATCGTGGTGCCGAGTTTCTCGTTCACCAGGCTGGCCCACACCTGGCCGTAGACGAAGTACGTGCCGCCGACGGACGCCGTGCCCAGCGTCAGCGTCTTCGGCCAGGCGGGATTGGGCTTGGGCTGTGCCCAGACGGATGCGGTGCAGCAGGCCAGCGCGAGCGCGGCCAGGAAACGGGCGCGGGACGTTCTCATGGCGATTCTCCTTCTCCTCGTGTAATGGGGAGAGGATAGCAGAGTCAACTCGCGCCGCAACCCCCTGCGCCGCGGAACCTGCGTCTCGCGTCAACAAGTTCAGCGGCCCGGACCGCGCGGCAAGGCGGCCAGGTCCGGCGCGCATTTGTGCCAATGCGGTTACACTCCCGCAAACTTTTTTTGCCATGCCGGAACTCTTCTTTCTCCCCGACCTCGCCGCGGCGGCCTCGCAGCTGCCGTGGACCGCGCTGCTGCTGCTCGCGGCGGCGCTCGCCGGCGAGGCCGTGCAGCGCTGGCTCCGCCTGCCGCGCCTGCTCGGCTGGATCGCGGTCGGCGGCGCGCTCGGGCCGCATGGCCTCGATCTGCTCGACCGCGTCTCGCTCGCGGCGCTGCGACCGGTGCTGGACGTCGCCGTCGGCCTGGTGCTGTTCGAACTCGGCGAGCGCGTGGACCTGTCTTGGCTGCGCCGCAACCCCTGGCTGCTCGCGACGAGCCTGCTCGAGGCGGGCCTGGCCTTCGGCGCGATGTTCGTCGTGCTGCTCGCCGTGGACACGGCGCCGCTGCTCGCCGCGGTCGCGGCGGCGATCGGCATTTCCACCGCGCCCGCGGTCGTGCTGACCGTCACGCGCGAACTGCGCGCCCAGGGGCAGGTGTCCGAGCGCGCGCTGCTCCTCACGGCGCTCAACACGGCGTACGCCTTCGTCGCGGTGAGCGTGCTTCTCGCCTGGCTCGCGCGCGAATACGCCGGCGACTGGCGCGCGATCGTCGGCCACCCCGTCTATCTGATCTTCGGTTCGCTCGCGCTCGCCGGCGCGTTCGCCGCCGTCACGCTGGGCCTGCTGCGCGTGCTCGGCCGGCGCCGCGACGCCCAGTTTCTCTGCATGGTCGCGCTGATCGCGCTCGCGGTGTGGACGGCCGGTGCGCTGAAGCTGCCGGTGGCGCTCACGCTGCTGGCCTACGGCGGCCTGGTGCGCGTCTTCGACCGGCGCCGCGTGTACGTGTCGCTCGATTTCGGCCGCGTCGGCACGATCCTGCTGATCCTGCTGTTCGCGATCACCGGGGCGAACACCGACTGGAGCCTGCTGGCGACGGGCGCGGTCGCCGGCGGCCTGCTGGTCGCCGCGCGCATCGCCGGCAAGGCCGCGGGCGTGCTGTCGCTCGCGCCGCTCGCGAGGATGCCGGTGCGCAAGGCGTCCCTGCTCGCCCTCACGCTCACGCCGATGTCGGGCGTCGCCGTCGTGCTGCTGCACGAGACGTCGGCGCTCTACCCGAGTTTCGGCCCGGCGCTCGCGGCGATCGTCATCTCGGCGATCGCCATGCTCGAGCTGCTCGGGCCGCTGCTCCTGCAGTTCGCGCTGACGCGCGCGGGCGAGACGGACGACGAGGCGCGCTGAGCATGGAACGGCTCGAATTCACCAAGTCGGCGCCGCTCAGCATGGGGGTGGAACTGGAGCTGCAGCTCGTCAGCCGTCGCGACTGCGACCTGACGCGCGCGGCGTCCGACCTGCTCGCGCAGCTGGCGAAGCGGCCGCACCCGGGCGAGATCAAGCCGGAGATCACCGAGAGCATGATCGAGGTGAGCACCGGCGTGCATACGGGCTACGAGACGCTCGTCGCCGAACTGCGCGAGATCCGCGCGGCGCTGCTCGCGGTGGCCGAGTCGCTGAACGTCGGCGTCGCCGGGGGCGGCGCGCATCCCTTCCAGCACTGGAGCCAGCGGCGCATCATGGATGCGGCGCGCATGAAGCACCTGTCGCAGCTCTACGGCTACCTCGCCAAGCAGTTCACGGTGTTCGGCCAGCACGTGCACATCGGCTGCCCGGACGGCGACGACGCGCTCTACCTGCTGCACGCGATGTCGCGCTACCTGCCGCACCTCATCGCGCTGTCGGGCTCGTCGCCTTACTACCAGGGCGTGGACACCGCGTTCGATTCGTCGCGCCTGAACGCGGTGTTCGCCTTCCCGCTCTCCGGGCGGGCGCCGTTCGTGCAGACCTGGGACGACTTCAACGCGTACTACGACAAGATGCGCCGCGCGGGGATCGTCGCCAGCATGAAGGATTTCTACTGGGACATCCGCCCCAAGCCGGAGTACGGCACCATCGAGATCCGCGTCTTCGACACGCCGCTGACGGTGGATCGGGCGGCGGCGCTGGCGGCGTACGCCCAGGCGCTGGCGCGCTGGCTGTTCGTCGAGCGGCCGCACCGCGTCACCGAGGACGTCTACCTGGCGTACACCTACAACCGCTTCCAGGCCTGCCGCTTCGGCCTGGAGGGCGAGTTCATCGAGCCGGCGGCCGGCACGCGCCGCTCGATCGGCGAGGAAATTCTCGCCACCTTCGAGCCGCTCGGCGTGCACGCGCGCGAGCTGGGCGCGGAGGCGGCGCTGAGCGAGATCGAGGCCATCGTGCGCGGCGGCAACGACGCGCGCTGGATGCGCGAACGGTACGCCGACAGTCAGTCGCTGCCCGACCTCGTCTGGCGCCAGGTGGAGCGCTTTCGGGAAGGGCGGTGACCCGGGAAACGCCGCTGCGCATCGGGCTGTCCGCGCGCCTGCTGCATGAGCCGCCCGCCGAGCTGGGATTCCGCGGCAAGTCGCTCCAGTACCTCGAGCAGAGCGTCGCGCACTGGCTGATGGCGCACGGGGCGCTGGCGTTCATGATCCCGACGGTGCCGAAAGGCGCGAGCGTCACGCGCTCGCAGGTCAGCCTCGGCGACTGCATCCGCGCCCTCGACGGCATCGTGCTGCAGGGCGGCGCGGACGTCAGCCCCGAGAGTTACGGCGAGGCGCCGCTGCGCCCGGAGTGGAGCGGCGACCGCGTGCGCGACCTCTACGAGATCGAGCTGTTCTGGGAATGCGCCATCCAGGGCAAGCCGGTGCTCGGCATCTGCCGCGGGCTGCAGCTGATCAACGTCGCGCTGGGCGGGAGCCTCTTCCAGGACATCGCCGAGCAGGTCCCCGGCGCCCTCC
>DKBI01000269.1 GCA_002451175.1 Betaproteobacteria bacterium UBA6904 | reverse complement strand
CCTACAACCACTATGCCGTGGGCTGGGCGCATGCGATGGACACGCCCTACCAGTGGACCAAGCAAGTCGCCTCGCACTGGGGCGGCACGCGCAACGGCACGATCGTCCACTGGCCGAAGGGGATCAAGGCCAAGGGCGAAATCCGGNNTGGACCGCGGTGACGAAACACCGGACGCCTTGGGCCGACATGTCGGTCAAGGTGCCGCCCTTCGACGACGACGTCTGGGAGCTTTACGACACGAACGTGGACTGGAGCCAGGCGAAGAATCTCGCCCAGGAGAACCCAGGGAAGCTCCACGAACTGCAGCGCCTGTGGATCATCGAGGCGACGCGCTACAAGGTGCTGCCACTGGACGACCGGATGACAGAGAAGATGAACCCGGATACCGCCGGCCGGCCGGCCCTGATCAAGGGCAACACCCAGCTCCTGTTCAGCGGCATGGGGCGCCTCCTGGAGAACTGCGTCCTGAACCTCAAGAACAAGTCGCACTCGGTGACCGCCGAGATCGTGGTGCCGGAGAAAGGCGCCGAGGGCGTGATCATCTGCCAGGGCGCGAACATCGGCGGCTGGAGCCTCTACGCGAAGGGCGGCAAGCTCAAGTACTGCTACAACTGGGGCGGTTTCAAGCACTTCTTCGTCGAGGCGACCGGCAAGCTCCCCGCGGGTGAGCACCAGGTGCGCATGGAGTTCGCCTACGCCGGCGGCGGGCTGGGCAAGGGCGGCAAGGTGACCCTGTACACCGACGGCAAGAAAGTCGGCGAGGGGGACATCCCGGCGACCCTCGCGATCGTCTTCTCTGCCGACGACGGCCTTGACGTGGGCGAGGACAGCGGCGCCCCGGTCTCCCCGGATTACGGCTCCCGGGACAACGGCTTCAACGGCACGGTCAAGGGCGCTTTGCTCTCCATCGCCGAGGGCGAGGGTGAGCACCTGGTCGACCCGGCCCAGGCCATACGCGTCGCGCTGGCGCGGCAGTAGAACGACGCGGCGCGGACACGGGTCCGACCAAGGCGCCCAACGGCGTCCGGGTCTCGGCCGCGGGCCCGGTGTACGCGCTCCGGATGATGAGCCTGCGGTCGTGCCCGTTCGCGCTGGCAGCGATCACCGAGGGCGGGGAAGTGGCGCGCCAGGCGAAATCCCCGGGGCCAAGATTGCGTGGAAGTTGGGTGAGATACCCAGCCACGCAAAGGACTGGCGCGCCCGGCGGGATTCGAACCCACGACCCTTGGCTTCGGAGGCCAATACTCTAATCCGCTGAGCTACGGGCGCGTTAAGGCCGCGAAGAATAACGAGTTTTCGCTCCGGCGTCCACGCGCGGCGCTGGCGTTCCGGGGGTTCCGCGCTAGAATTCGCCCTCTTTCGCAGCCAACCGGGAACGGGCATGAGCAATCACGACGAGCACTCTTCGTTCATCAAGACGCCGCAGCAGCTGGTCGTCATCGTGCTGCTGGCGTTCGTCGTGCCCGTGATCGCCATCGTGCTCCTCGTGCAGATCGTCGTGAAACGGCCGCATGCCGACCCCGGCGCCATGACGCCGGAGGCGATCGCCGGGCGCATCGCGCCGGTCGGTCGGATCGAGGTCGGCGCGGCGGGCGCGGCGGCCGGCGGCGCACCGCGCTCGGGCGAGGACGTGGTGAAGCAGTACTGCGCGGCCTGTCATCAGACCGGCGCGGCCGGCGCGCACAAGATCGGCGACAAGGCGGCGTGGGGCAAGGTCGCGAAGGCCGGCCTCGAGGCAATGCTGAAGAACGCGACGCAGGGCAAGGGCGCGATGCCGCCGCGCGGCGGCGCCGCCGATCTCTCCGACTACGAGCTCGCGCGCGCAATCGTCTTCATGGCCAACCAATCGGGCGCCAGCCTGAAGGAACCCGCGGCGCCCAGCAAGTAGCGGCGCGCCGCGGCGGACCGCGGGGGACTCGCATGGAACTGCTGTTCGTCATCGATCCGCTCGAGACGCTCAAGGCGTACAAGGATTCGACCGTCGCGATGATGCGTGCCGCGCAGGCGCGCGGCCACGCGGTGTCGGTGTGCGACTGCGCCAGCCTGGCCTGGGAGGGCGGCGAGGTCGCGGCGCGCACCCTGCGCATCGCGCTCGCCGACGACGACGCGGCGTGGTACCGCGCCCAGGCGGCGGAGGCGGTGCGGCCGCTCGCCGGCTTCGGCGCGGTGATCATGCGCAAGGATCCCCCGTTCGACCTCGAGTACGTCACCGCGACCTGGCTGCTGTCGGCGGCCGAGCGTGCCGGGGCGCGCGTGTTCAACGCGCCCGGCGCCATCCGTGACCACAACGAAAAGCTCGCCATCGCGGAATTTCCGGATCTCGTCGCGCCGACGCTGGTGACGCGCGAGGCGGCGCGCCTGCACGCCTTCATCGACGCGCACCGCGACGTCGTCGTCAAGCGCCTCGACGTCATGGGCGGCGAGAACATCTTCCGCGTGCGCGCCGACGACCCCAACCGCAACGTCATCGTCGAGATGATGGCGCAGGGCGAGACGCGCAGCATCATGGCGCAGCGCTTCATCCCGGAGATCCGCGACGGCGACAAGCGCATCCTGCTGATCGACGGCGTGGCCGTGCCGTGGAGCCTCGCGCGCATCCCGAAGGCGGGCGAATCGCGCGGCAACCTGGCGGCGGGCGGGCGCGGCGTCGCCCAGCCGCTGTCGGCGCGCGATCGCGAGATCGCGGCGCGCATCGGCCCGCTGCTCGCCGCGCGCGGCCTGCTGCTCGTCGGCCTCGACGTGATCGGCGACTGCCTGACCGAGGTCAACGTCACGAGCCCGACCTGCTTCCGCGAGATCCAGGATCAGTCGGGCTTCGACGTCGCCGACATGTTCGTCGGCGCACTGGAGAAGCAGTTGCGATGATCGGCGTACTCATCGTCTCGCACGGCGAGACCGGCGCCGACCTGCTGGCGACCGCGACCCACGTCCTGGGGACCGCGCCGCCGCACGCCGAGGCGCTCGGCGTGACGCGCGACGACGATCCCGAGGCGGTGCTGGGCCGCGCGCGCGCCGTGCTCGCGCGCCTCGACGACGGCGCCGGCGTGCTGGTCCTCACCGACATGTTCGGCGCGACGCCCGGCAACATCGCGGCGCGCCTGCTCGTCGACGGGCACGTCGAGGGCGTCGCGGGGCTGTCGCTGCCGATGCTGTTGCGCGCGCTCGCGCATCGCGACGGCACGCTGGGCGCGAGCGTGCAGCGCGCGCTCTCCGGCGGCACCGACGGCGTGCTGCACATGAACTGCGACTGCTGCCGCGATGCCGACCGCTGACGCGACCATCGTCAACCGCCTGGGCCTGCACGCGCGCGCCGCGGCCAAGCTGACGCAGGCGGCGAGCGCCTTCCAGAGCGAGATCTGGCTGTCGCGCAACCAGCGGCGCGTCAACGCGAAGAGCATCATNNATGATGCTCGCCGCGGGCAAGGGCACGAGCGTGCAGATCGAGGCCGAGGGCGCGGACGCGGAGGCCGCGCTCGCCGCCCTGCAGGCGCTGATCGCGCGCCGCTTCGACGAATCCGAATGAATTTCGCCCTGCGCGGCACGAGCGTCTCGGCCGGCATCACCATCGGCCGCGCGCACCTCGTGTCGAGCGCGCGGCTCGAGGTCGCGCACTACGAGATCGCGCCCGCCGCGGTGACCGCGGAGATTTTCCGCTTCGACGCGGCGATCTCGCGCGCCAAGCAGGATCTCGTCGCGCTGGAGGCGCACATCCCGGCCGACGCGCCGACGGAGTTCGGCGCCTTCATCGAGCTGCACCGCATGATCCTGGAGGACTCGTCGCTGTCGCACGTGCCGCGCGAGCTGATCCGCGAGCGCCGCTGCAACGCCGAGTGGGCGCTCGTGCAGCAGATGGAGACGCTGCTCGAGCAGTTCGAGGAGGCGGAGGACGCCTACCTGCGCGAGCGCGGGCAGGACATCCAGCAGGTGGTCGAGCGCGTGCTCAAGGCGCTGATGGGCGGCAAGACGCTCGCCGCGCCGCGGCTCCCCGACGAGGCGCGGCTGATCGTCGTCGCACACGATCTGTCGCCCGCCGACATGCTGCTCTTCAAGGGCCATCAGTTCGGCGGCTTCGTCACCGACGCGGGCGGCGTGACCTCGCACACGGCGATCCTCGCGCGCAGCCTCAACATCCCCGCGCTCGTCGGGCTGCACTTCGCCCGCCACATGATCCGCGAAAACGACCTGCTGATCGTCGACGGCATCCAGGGCGTGCTGGTCGTGGACCCCGACCCGCTGATCCTCGCCGAGTACGAAACCCGCCAGTCGCAGCACGCGCTGGAGCGCAAGAAACTGCGGCGGCTGCGCCACACGCCCGCCGCCACGCTCGAGGGCACGCCGATCGAGCTGTTCGCCAACATCGAGCTGCCGCAGGACGTCAAGGCCGCCCACGAGGCGGGCGCGCAGGGCATCGGCCTGTTCCGCTCGGAGTTCCTGTTTCTCAACCGGCACGAGCTGCCGTCCGAGGACGAGCAGTTCGAGGCCTACCGGAACGTGGCGCGCGCCATGGAAGGCCGTCCCGTGGTGATCCGCACGCTGGACGTCGGCGCCGACAAGGCCCTGGCGCTGGACGCGCCGATCGCGCCGAATCCCGCGCTCGGGCTGCGCGCCATCCGCTACTGCCTCGCGGAGCCGCAACTGTTCCTCGCCCAGCTGCGCGCCATCCTGCGCGCCTCGCATTACGGCAGCGTGCGCATCCTGCTGCCGATGCTCGCGCACGCGCACGAAATCGAGCAGGCGCTCGCCCTGCTCAAGCTCGCCAAGGAACAGCTCGAGGCGGCCGGCGTGCGCTACGACGGCGAGATCCTCGTCGGCGGGATGATCGAGATTCCCGCGGCGGCGCTCGCCCTGCCGCTGTTCATGCGGCGGCTGGACTTCCTGTCCATCGGCACGAACGACCTGATCCAGTACACGCTGGCGATCGACCGCACCGACGACGCCGTCGCGCACCTCTACGACCCGATGCACCCCGCCGTGCTGCACCTCATCGCGCACACCATCCAGACGGCGAGCCGGGGCGGCACGCCCGTCGGCGTGTGCGGCGAAATGGCGGGCGACGTGCTGCTCACGCGGCTGCTGCTCGGCATGGGCCTGCGCAACTTCTCGATGCACCCGGCGCAGCTGCCGGCGATCAAGGAGCGCGTGCTGCGCACGAGCCTCGAGCAGGCGCAGCCGCTCGCCCAGCGCCTGCTGCGCACGGCCGAGCCGGCGCGGATCCGCGAGCTGATCGCCTCCCTCAACGCATGACGCGCGCCCTCGGCTATAATCCGCACCAGCGCCGATTTGACGTTCAGCTTGCGGGCGCTCTACAAATGCCGCTAAAGAGACCGGAAACCCGTTCTCGCGCAAGCTGAACGGGTTTTTTGCTTCCGGAAGGCGCGATGTGAACGCAGACCCCGCCGCAACCGCTTCAGTTGGGCTCGTCGAATCGAAGCGCGCGAGCTTCGACGAGCCGCTGCGCCTGAAAGGCGGCGCGGTGCTGCCGCAGTTCGACATCGCCTACGAGACCTACGGCGAGCTGAACGCGTCGCGGTCCAACGCCGTGCTGGTCTGCCACGCGCTGAACGCCTCGCACCACGTCGCCGGTCACTACGCGGGCGACGCGCGCGACGTCGGCTGGTGGGACAACCTCGTCGGCCCCGGCAAGCCGCTCGATACCCGGCGGTTCTTCGTCGTCGGCTCCAACTACCTCGGCTCCTGCTTCGGCTCCACGGGACCGGCCTCGATCAATCCGGCCACCGGCAAGCCCTGGGGCGCGGATTTCCCGCTGGTGACGGTCGAGGACTGGGTCGCCGCGCAGGCGCGCCTCGCCGACCGCCTCGGCATCGAGCGCTTCGCGGCGGCCATCGGCGGATCGCTGGGCGCGATGCAGGCGCTGCAGTGGACGCTGTCGTTTCCCGAGCGCGTGCGCCACGCGATCGTCATCGCGGCCACACCGCGGCTGTCGGCGCAGAACATCGCCTTCAACGAGGTCGCGCGCCAGGCGATCATGACGGATCCGGATTTCCACGGCGGGCACTACTACGACCAGGGCGTGGTGCCGCGCCGCGGGCTGCGCATCGCGCGCATGATCGGGCACATCACCTACCTTTCCGACGACGCGATGATGGAGAAGTTCGGCCGCGTGCTGCGCGGCAAGAGCGGCCCGCGGTTCGACTTCGACATCGATTTCGAGATCGAGAGCTACCTGCGTTACCAGGGCGACAAGTTCGCGAGCTATTTCGACGCCAACACCTACCTGCGCATCACCAAGGCGCTCGACTACTACGACCCGGCGGCGGATTTCGGCGGCGATCTCGCCGCTGCCGTGGCGCGCGCACAGGCGGCGTTCCTCGTCGTCTCGTTCACCTCGGACTGGCGCTTTTCCACGACGCGCTCGCGGGAAATCGTGCGCGCCCTGCTCGAGGCGCACAAGATCGTCTCGTACGTCGAGGTCGATGCGCCGCAGGGGCACGACGCCTTCCTGATGGACGATCCCCGCTACCACGGCGCACTGCGCGCCTATTTCGACAGCATCGACCTGTGACCGACCAGGAACAGACACTGCTCGCTGCGCGCCCCGACCTCGCCGCCATCGCGCGCTGGGTGGCGCCGCAGGCGCGCGTGCTCGACCTGGGCTGCGGCGACGGCGGGCTGCTGCGCTATCTCTGGGAGCACAAGCAGGCGCCGGGCTACGGGGTCGAGATCGACGCCCGCCACGTCATGGAGTGCCTGAAGAACGACGTCAACGTGCTGCAGATGGACCTGGAGAGCGGGCTGTCGGTGTTCGGGGACGGCGCGTTCGACTGCGTGATTCTTTCGGAGACGCTGCAGGCCATCCATCATACCGAGCAGCTCATGCGCGAGATGCTGCGCGTGGGCCGGGAGGCCATCGTGTCGTTCCCCAATTTCGGCTACTGGCCGGCGCGGTTCCAGGTGGCGCTCGGCCGCATGCCCGTGTCGACGGAGCTGCCCTACCAGTGGTACGACACGCCCAACGTCCACCTGTGCACGCTGGAGGATTTCGAGGATTTCTGCCGGCGGCTGGGCATCCGCGTCCTCGAGCGGCTGGCGCTGCACGAAGGCCGCCCGGTCACGCTGCTGCCGAACCTGTTCGGCAGCCTTGCCGTCTACCGGCTCGGCCGTTTGGCCCCGGCTGCAAAGGATCGCTCATGATCGCGCCCCGCGACCTCGCACGCAATCTGCTCGTCGCCCTGCTGCTCGGCGGCCTGATCCTCGCGTCGCTCTGGATCCTGCGGCCGTTCCTGCCGGCGCTCATCTGGGCCGCGACGATCGTCATCGCGACCTGGCCGCTGCTGCGCGGCCTGCAGCGGCGCCTCTGGGGCCGGCGCTGGCTGGCGGCGGGCCTGATGACGCTCGCGCTCATGCTCGTGTTCATCGTGCCGCTCGCCCTGGCGATCGGCACTGCGGTGGCGCACGCGGCGGAGATCATCGCGTGGGCGAAATCGCTCGCCGTCCTGAAGCTGCCCGAGCCGCCGGATTGGGTGGCATCGATTCCGCTCGTCGGCGATTCGATCGCCGAGACCTGGCGCGAGACGGTCGCCGCAGGATGGCCGGAGCTGGTCAAGCGCGTGTCGCCCTACACGGACGATGCGTTGCGCTGGCTGGCGGCGCGCACCGGCAGCGTCGGTCTCATCGGCGCGCAGCTGCTGCTCACCGTGGTGCTCGCCGCCGTGCTCTACGCGGATGGCGAATCCGCGGCCGAGCGCATCAGGCGCATCGGCGCCCGCCTGGCCGGCGCGCGCGGCACGGCGGCCATCGACCTGGCCGGCAAGGCCGTGCGCGCGGTTGCGCTCGGAGTCGTTCTGACCGCGCTCGTTCAGGCGCTCGCCGGCGGCCTTGGGCTGCTCGTCGCCGGCGTGCCCTTCGCCGGCCTGCTCACCGGCCTCATGTTCGTGCTGGCGGTGGCGCAGATCGGCGCCGTCCCCGTGCTGGTCTGCGCGGTCGCGTGGCTTTACTGGCGCGACCACAACGCCATGGCAACCGCGCTGCTCGTCTGGGCGGTCATCGTCGGTACGCTCGACAACGTGCTCCGCCCCGTGCTGATCCGCCAGGGCGCCGATCTGCCTCTGCTGCTGATCTTCGCCGGCGTCATCGGCGGCATCCTCGGTTTCGGACTGATCGGCATCTTTGTCGGGCCGGTGATCCTCGCCGTGGCCTATACGCTGCTCGAGGACTGGACGAACGACCCCGAGGGCGAGCGCTGACTCAGCGCACGGCCGGCGCGTCGAGCGCCTGGATCGTGCGACGCATCGCCCACAGCATGCCGATCCCGGGCAGCGCGATGAGGAAGGTGGCCAGGAAGAACGTCGTCCAGCCCAGCGCCACCACCAGGTAGCCCGCCGCGGGCCCGACATACACGCGACCCACCGCCGACAGCGCCGACAGCAGCGCATATTGCGTCGCCGAATAGCGCCGATCGCACAGCGCCATGAGCAGCGCGACGTACGCCGCGGTGCCCATGCCGCCGCAGAGATTTTCCGCGCCGACGACCGCCACCATCAGCGCGTAGTTCTTGCCGCCCGCGGCCAGCAGCATGAAGCCCAGATTGGTGACCGCCTGCAGCACGCCGAACAGGAGCAGCGCCCGGTACAGGCGCAGGCGCGCCATCAGCGCGCCCCCCGCCAGCGCGCCGGCAATGGTCGCCGCGAGTCCCAAGCCCTTGTTGATGGCCCCGACCTCGGTCGCGCTGAAGCCCGGCCCCTTGAGCAGGAACGCGGTGGTGAGATTGCCGGCGAAGGCGTCGCCGAGTTTGTACAGCACGATGAGCACGAGCAGCCACACCGCGCCGTGGCGCGAGAAGAACTCGGCCATCGGTTGCGTGACCGCGGCGTCCAGGGTGCGCGGCGCGGTGCCCGCCTCCTGCGGCTCGGGCGCGAACCAGGCGCCGGCCATGCCGAGGACCATCAGCGCCGCCATGAGCCAGTAAGTGCCCTGCCAGCCGAGCCACTGGTCGGCAACGACGAGGGCGCCTGCGCCGGAGACCAGCATCGCCAGGCGATAGCCGAGCACCGAGACGGCCGCGCCGGCGCCCCGCTCGTCCGCGCGCAGGATGTCGGCGCGGTAGGCGTCCACGACGACGTCCTGCGACGCCGAGACGAACGCGACCGCGAGCGCGACGCATCCCGTCAGCCACGGCGCGTCCTTCGGCGAGAGGCTGCCCAGGACCGCGATCAGCGCCAGCAGCGCGCACTGGGTGAGTAGCATCCACCCGCGCCGCCGGCCGAGCAGCGGCGGCGTAAAGCGGTCCATGAGCGGCGCCCAGAGAAACTTGTAGGTGTAGGGCTGGCCCACGAGCGCGAACCAGCCGATGGTCACGATGTCGACGCCCTCCACCGCCAGCCAGGCCTGCAGCGTGCCCGCGGTGAGCGCGAGCGGCAGCCCCGAGGAAAATCCCAGCAGCAGCATGAGCAGCATCGTGCGGCTGCGAAACACGGCGGCGTACAGGGAAAGCGACATGGCGCCGCGAGTGTAAACGGTTGCCACGCGGCCCAAAAATCGGTAGCCTCAACGTCCTTTTTTCACTCTGGGTGCCCTGGGCACTCCCGCCATGAACTCCACGCCCGACGTTTCGAAGGACAAGCTCGTTGCCGATCTGAAGGTCGTGGTCGCCGACGCCGAAGAACTGCTGCGCGCGACCGCCTCCCAGGCCGGCGAGAAGGTGAGCGCCGCGCGCGAGCGCGTCCAGGCGTCGCTCGCCAACGCGCGGGTCAAGCTGGTCGAGGCGGAGCGCGTCCTGGTGGACCGCACGCGGCAGGCCGCGAAGGCGACTGACGAGTACGTGCGCGAGAACCCCTGGCAGGCGGTCGGCATCGCGGCCGGCGCCGGCTTTCTCATCGGCCTGCTGATCAACCGGCGCTGAGCGGCGGCCCGCCGCACGGGCCGCCACCCAACCGCACGCGATGCTGGCTTCCGCACGAGAGCTCGTTCGCACGCTGATCTCCGCCGTGGAGACGCGCACGCGGCTTGCTGCGAGCGAGCTCGAGGAGCAGGCGGTGCGCTTCACCGAGATCGCGCTGTGGACGGCGGGCACGCTGTTCTTTTTCGGCCTCGCGCTCGTCTTCGTTTCCCTCTTCGTGGTGCTGGCGTTCGGGGAGTCGAACCGGCTGGTCGCCGCAGGCCTCCTCGCCGGCCTGTACCTCGTGGCGGGGGGCATCGGTGCCTGGGTCGTGCGGTCGCGGCTGCGCGAGCGGCCTCAGCTGCTCAGCGCCACCCTGGCGGAGTTGCGCAAGGACCGCGAGCACATCGAGCGCGCGCCGTGATGCGCGCGCGCCTCATCGCGCTGCGCGAGCGGCAGGTGCGGCTCGCGGCGCGCGCGCACACCGAGCGTGAACATCTCAAGGGCTATCTCGCGCAGGCCGACGTCGTGCTCGGCTGGGTGACGCGCGGCCGGCAGGCCGTGGACGAAGCCAAGCGCCATCCGCTGTTCCTTGCGGCCGGGGTGCTGCTGCTGTTCGCACTGCGCCCGCAGCGCTTTCTCCGGCTGGTGACGACCGGCTGGTCGGCGTGGCAACTGTATCGACGGGTCCGGCGCTGGTGGGCGAGCCAGGCGCCGGGCGCTTTGCGCCCGGCCGACCGGGCATCGTGAACCGACTGCCCGGCATGGGCGCGGTGCGCCATGCGTTCGCGCTCGCCGAGCGCGAGCGCAAGTTCCTGCTGCGCGAGCTGACGCAAGTGAAGGGCCTCATGCCCCTGCTCATGAAACCGCGCAACAAGCAGCGCTGGACCGCGCAGGACAAGGCCGAGATCCGCGCGCAGCTCAGGCGGATCACCAATCTCTCGCCCTACCTCGTGGCGCTGGTCATGCCGGGCGGCTTCGCCGTGCTGCCGGCGCTCGCCTGGTGGCTCGACCGGCGCCGCAACCGGCGTCTCTTGGCGACCGCGAAGTCCGGCTAGCCGCTCCAGTCGTACTCGATGATGAGGGGCGCGTGGTCGGAGAAGCGCCGCCGCTTGTAGATCGCTTCCCGCCGCGCCGTCTTCGCGACGCCCGGCGTGGCGATCTGATAGTCGATGCGCCAGCCCACGTTCTTCGCCCAGGCCTGCCCGCGGTTGGACCACCACGTGTACTGCTCGGGCTGCGCATTCAGGCGTCGGAACACGTCCACGTAACCGAGTTCGTCGAACACGCGCGTGAGCCAGGCGCGCTCCTCGGGCAGGAAACCCGAGTTCTTCTGGTTGGCGCGCCAGTTGCGGAGGTCGACTTCGCGGTGCGCAATGTTCCAGTCGCCGCAAAGAATCACCTCGCGCCGCGCGCGCCGGAGCGCGCGCAGGTGCGGCAGGAAGGCCTCCAGAAAGCGGAATTTCGACGCCTGGCGGTGCGGCCCCGCGGAACCCGAGGGCAGGTAGAGAGAAATCACCGACAGGCGTCCGAAGCGCGCCTCCAGATAGCGTCCTTCCGCGTCGAACTCGGCCTGGCCGAATCCCTCGCGCACTGCGTCCGGGGCGAGTCGCGAATACAGCGCCACGCCGGCGTAGCCCTTCTTCTGCGCGTGGGCGAAACGGCCGTGCAGGCCCTTCGGCGCGCGCACGGCGTCCTCCAGGTCCGTCTCCTGGGCCTTGATCTCCTGCAGGCAGGCCACATCGGCACGCTGCGCCGCGAGCCAGCGGAAGAACCCCTTGCGGGCCGCCGAGCGGATGCCGTTGACGTTGAGGGTCAGGACTTTCATGGCGCCGGCCCGGCGCGCAGGCGGCGCGCGGCGCCCGCTCAGGCCGACGGAAAGCTCGACACGCCGCCGTGGGCTGCCGACCACGCCGCGGGCGCGTGCAGAAACTGCTCGATCTCGCCGATCTGCGCGGCGGGGAGATGCGCGCCCTTCTTCACCACGGCGAGCACGTCCCACCACGTGGCGAGATGATGCAGCCGCACGCCGAGGTCGCCGAGGATCGTCTTCGACTCCGGGAAGATGTCGTAGTAGAAGTTCACGTAGACGTGCTCGACCACGGCGCCCGCATCGCGCAGCGCGCGGCAGAAATTGATTTTCGAGCGCCCGTCCGTCGTCAGGTCCTCGACCAGCAGCGTGCGCGCGCCCTCCCGCAGGTCGCCCTCGATCTGGGCGTTGCGCCCGAAGCCCTTGGGCTTTTTGCGCACGTACTGCATCGGCAGCGCCAGCCGGTCGGCGATCCACGCCGCATACGGAATGCCGGCCGTCTCGCCGCCGGCCACGACGTCGAACTGCTCGAAGCCGGCGTCCCGCGCCAGCGTCGCCGCGGCGAATTCCACCAGCTGCTGCCGGATACGCGGATAGAAGATCAGCTTGCGGCAGTCGATGTAGACCGGGCTCGCCCAGCCGGAGGTGAAGATGAACGGCTTGTCCTGCGAGAAGAGCACTGCCCGCACTTCGAGCAGCATGCGCGCCGTCGTCTCGGCGATGAACGTGGGGTCGGCGGAGTGCATGCGAAGGACCGTTCTTGAGCGGCGCAAATTCTAACAGGTCGATTCGCGGCGCCGCGACGATGGCATAGAATGTCGCGGCCGATGACGCATGAGGAGGGGTTGATGAACCGACGTGGCGCCGCGCTGATGCTCGCCGGCGCGTGCGCGTGGGCGCCGCTGGCCGCCTACGCGCAGGCGACCGAACCGCTGACCTACCGTTGCGTGGGCGCGGACCGCAAGACGTACTACGGCCAGACGATGCCGCCCCAATGCGCGGGGCAGCCCCTCGAGATGCTGAACCGCCAGGGCCTGGTGGTGAAGCGCATCGACCCCAAGGCTGATGCGGAGGAGAAGGCGCGCAAGCAGGCCGACGACGCCAAGAAGAAGGCGGAAGAGGCGGCGTTGAAGGAGCAGCGCCGGCGCGAGAAGGCGCTGCTCGCCACCTATGCGAGCGAGGGCGACATCGATTTGGCGCGCAACCGCGCCCTGGCGGACAACGCCAAGGCGGTGAAGGACATCGAATCGCGCATCGAATCGGCGAAGAAGCGCCAAGCCGCGGTCGCCAAGGAAATGGAGTTCTACCAGGGCAAGAACAAGCCCCCCGCGAAACTCGCGCAGGACGCGGAAAATGCGGCGAACGACGTCAAGGCGCTCGACGAGCAGCGCGCCCGCAAGGCGAAGGAAGTCGAGTCGATCAACGCCCGCTACGACGAGGACAAGCGCCGCTACATCGAGCTGACGCGCGGCAGCGCGCCGGCGAAGTCGAAGTAGCCGGCGCTCAGCCCGCGAGCCGGCGGCGCAGCAGGTCGTTCACCTGCGCGGGATTCGCCTGGCCGCGCGAGGCCTTCATCACCTGGCCGACGAGCGCATTCAGCGCCTTGTCCTTGCCGGCCCGGAACTCGGCGACCGACTTCGGGTTGGCGGCAAGCACCGCGTCGACGAGCGTCTCGATGGCGCCGGCGTCGCTGATCTGGCGCAACCCCCGCGCCTCGATGACCGCGTCGGCGTCGCTCGCGCCTTCCCAGAGCGCCGCAAACACCTCCTTGGCCGACTTCTGACTGAGCGACTCGTCGAGAATCCGCACGAGCAGCCCGGCCAGCTGCGGCGGCGCCACGGGTGACGCCGCAATCGCCAGACCCGCAGCATTGAGGCGCGCCGCGAGCTCGCCGTGAATCCAGTTGGCCGCCAGCTTTGCCGTGGCGCCGCGCGCCGCATCCGGCGTCGCGACCAGGCGCGTCGTGCGCTCGAAAAACTCCGCCACGTCGCGCTCCGCCGTGAGCACATCGGTGTCGTAGGCCGACAGACCGTATTCGTGCGCAAACCGCTCGCGCATCGCGCCCGGCAGCTCCGGCAGCGACGCCGCGGCGCGCTCGAGATCGGCGTCGCTGACGAGCAGCGGCAGCAGATCGGGGTCCGGGAAATAGCGGTAGTCCTGCGCGTCCTCCTTGGTGCGCATCGGCCGCGTCTCGCCCGCCGCGGGGTCGTAGAGGCGCGTCTCCTGCTCGATCCGCCCCCCGTCCTCGAGAACGCCGATCTGCCGGCGCGCCTCGAACTCGATCGCCTGCTCGAGGAAGCGGAAGGAATTCAGGTTCTTGATTTCGCATCGGGTGCCGAGCGCCGTCGCGCCGGCGCGGCGGACGGACACGTTCGCGTCGCAGCGGAACGAGCCTTCCTGCATGTTGCCGTCGCAGACGCCGATCCAGCGCACCAGGGCGTGCAGCGCCCGCGCGTACGCCACGGCCTCCTGGGCGCCGCGCAGTTCCGGCTCCGAGACGATTTCCAGCAGCGGCGTGCCGGCCCGGTTCAGGTCGATGCCGGTCATGCCGTGAAAATCCTCGTGCAGCGACTTGCCNNTTCTTGCGCGCGAACACCGAACGCCGGTTGATGCGGCCGCCGACCGCCAGCCCGAAGCGCAGCGCCAGCGCGACGGCCGCCGCATTGAGCACCGGCAGCACGCCGGGCAGCGCGAGATCCACGGCACAGGCCTGCGTGTTGGGGCTCGCGCCGAACGCGGTCGAGGCGCCGGAGAAGATCTTGCTCCGCGTCGCCAGCTGCGCGTGCGTCTCGATGCCGACGACGATTTCCCAGCGGCTCACGGGCGGCGTCTCCGTCACAGCGGGGTGTGCGCGGGCACCCGCCGGTGCCAGTCGGTGGCCTGCTGGTAGTGGTGCGCCAGGCCCAGGAGCCTCGCCTCCGCGAAGTGCGGCCCGGTCAGTTGCAGCCCGACCGGCAGGCCGGCGGCGTCGAACCCGCAGGGAATGCTCAGCGCAGGAACGCCGGCCAGCGACGCCGGGATCGTGAAAATGTCGTTCAGATACATCTGCACCGGATCGTCGGCGTTGGCGCCGATCGGGAACGCCGTGCTCGGCGCGACGGGCCCCATCAGCACGTCGCAGCGCTCGAAGGCGGCGACGAAATCGCGCGCGATCAGGCGCCGCACCTTCTGCGCCTGCAGATAGTACGCGTCGTAATAGCCGTGCGACAGGACGTAGGTGCCGACGAGAATGCGGCGCTTGACCTCCGCGCCGAACCCCTCGGCCCGCGAGCGGCTGTACAGGTCGGCGAGGTCCCGGTAGTCGCTCGCGCGGTGTCCGTAGCGCACGCCGTCGAAGCGCGAAAGGTTCGACGACGCCTCGGCCGGCGCCAGCACGTAGTACACGGGGACGGCGAGCGGGCTGCGGGGCAGCTCGAGCTCGACCAGACGCGCTCCGCGGGACTCGAACCAGGCGATCGCCTCGCGCACGCGAAGCAGCACGTCCGGCGCGCAACCCTCGGCGAAATACTCGCGCGGCAGCCCGACGCGCAAGCCTTCGAGCGGGGCCTTCAGCTGGCTCGCGTAGTCCTCGGGCGCGCGTTCCACGCTGGTCGAGTCGCGCCGGTCGTGCCCCGCCATCACGTTCATGAGCAGGGCGAGGTCCTCCGCGCTGCGCGCCATCGGCCCGCCCTGGTCGAGCGACGAGGCGAACGCCACCATGCCGTAGCGCGAGACCGTTCCGTAGGTCGGCTTCAGGCCGCAGATGCCGGTGAACGCCGCGGGCTGCCGGATCGAGCCGCCGGTGTCGGTTCCCGTCGCGGCCGGCGCGAGGCGCGCCGCGACGGCGGCCGCGGAGCCGCCGGAGGACCCGCCCGGCACGCGCGCGGTGTCCCAAGGGTTGCGCACCGGGCCGAAATGGGAATTCTCGTTCGACGAGCCCATGGCGAATTCATCCATGTTCGTCTTGCCGAGCAGCACGCAGCCCGCGGCCGCGAAGCGCTCGATCACGTGCGCGTCGTAGGGGCTGACGAAATTGCCCAGCATCCGGGAGCCGCACGTCGTGCGCATGCCGCGCGTGCAGAAGATGTCCTTGTGCGCCACCGGAATGCCGGTGAGGGGTCCGGCGCGCCCGGCGGCCCGGCGCGCGTCCGCCTCGCGCGCCTCGCGCAGGCTGCGCTCCGGGTCCAGCGTGATGAAGGCGTTGAGCGGACCGTTCCAGCGCGCAATACGGTCGAGGCACCCCTGCGTCAACTCGACGCTCGAAGTCTCGCCCCGCGCCAGCGCCGCGGCCAGCTCGCCGAGAGTCGCGCCGAGCACGCTATTCGATCACTTTGGGCACGAGGTACAGGCCCTCCTCGACCGCCGGGGCGACGGCCTGGAAGGCCTCGCGGCGATCGGGCTCGGTGACCTCGTCGGCGCGCAGCCGCTGGCCCCCGCCCGCCTCCTCCGCCACCGCGTGCGACATCGGCTCGACGCCCGTGGTGTCGACCGCCCGCATCTGGTCGATCAGGCCCAGCACGCGATTGAGTTTGTCGCGCGCGTCCTCGCGTTCCTGCGGCGAGAGGGCGACGCGCGCCAGTCGCGCCAGTCGGTCGATCTGCTCAGGGGACAGCGGCATGTTTCCGGGTGGAAAAACTCCCGCGACGCGGAAAAAAGGGGAGTAAAATTTTTCGAGCTGCAATTATAGGGCCATCGCGGTCGTCCGGCCCTCGGTACGCAACCTCACGCTCGGCGCAAACAGGACCATGCTCGGATTTCTCAGAAGCTATTTTTCCAACGACCTGGCGATCGATCTCGGCACCGCCAACACGCTGATCTACGTGCGCGGCAAGGGCATCGTGCTCGACGAGCCNNCTGCGGCTCGACGCAGGTCGAGCGGCGCGCGATTCGCGAGTCGGCGATCGGCGCGGGCTCCGGACAGGTCTATCTGATCGAGGAGCCGATGGCGGCGGCGATCGGCGCGGACCTGCCGGTGGCGGAGGCCACGGGCTCGATGGTCGTGGACGTCGGCGGCGGGACGACCGAGGTCGGCGTGATTTCGCTGGGCGGGATGGTCTATTCGGGCTCCGTGCGCGTCGGCGGCGACAAG
>DKBI01000186.1 GCA_002451175.1 Betaproteobacteria bacterium UBA6904 | reverse complement strand
GGCAAGGACTTCAACATGCGCTGGGTGGCGTCGATGGTCGCCGACGTGTTCCGCGTGCTCTCGCGCGGCGGCATCTTCATGTACCCGCGCGACGCGAAACACCAGAACGGCCGGCTGCGGCTCCTGTACGAGGCCAATCCGATGGCGTTCATCGTCGAGCAGGCCGGCGGCGCGGCGACCGACAGTCAGCAGGCCATCCTCGACGTGCAGCCCACGGCGCTGCATCAGCGCGTGGCGGTGATTCTCGGCTCGAAGAACGAAGTCGAGCGGGTGACCGCGTACCACCAGGCGAGCGCCTGAGATCCTGGGGCGGCGCGCCAGCGACGCCCGGAAACAAAAAGGCCGGAGGGATCGCCTCCGGCCTTCTCGCAGAGCGTTCGGGCGGTTACTTGAGGTGCTTGTTGACCATCTTGGTCATTTCGAACATCGACACCTGCGCCTTGCCGCCGAACACCGGCTTCAGCTTGTCGTCGGCGTTGATCATGCGCCTGTTCTTCTTGTCCTGCAGGCCGTTGCGCTTGATGTAGGCCCAGATCTTCTTCGTCACTTCCGTGCGCGGCATTGCATTCGCGCCGATGACCGCCCCGAGCTGCGCGCTCGGGTTCATCGGCTTCATGAACGCCGCACTCGGCTTACGCTTCTTTGCTGCCGCCTTCTTGACCTTCTTCTTCGCCATCGCATTCTCTCCTTGAACGAGTTGGGTGCTGCCGAATCCTGTCATTCCCCCCGCCACCAGCAGCGGTGCCCGAACGATGCCGAATCCCGAGGGAAGTGTCAATGACTTCCAGAGAAAAATTTTCGCCGGCGCCCCCGCTGTCGCGCGCGCGTCAGCCCGGTCGCGCGTCCATCCAGGCGGCGAGACCCTGCGCATTCAGCTCGATGTCGAGCGCGAGCAGCGCGAGCAGCGCGTCCGTCGTGANNTGCGCGACGTAGACGGCGTCCGGCCGCAGCGCGACGATCCGGTCGATCGAGCGATGCAGCGCCGGCGGATCGAACTGCGAGGGGCTGGTCGTCGGAATCGCGAACTGCCGGCCGTCGCGGTCCAGCTCCCGGTACGACAGCCCGAAACAATCGCCCGCGAAGACGTGGCCGCTGAGCGAATCGCGGATCACGCAATGGTGGCGGGCGTGCCCCGGCGTGTCGAGAAACAGGAACTCCCGGCTGCGCCACGCGAGCCGGGTTCCCTCCGGGGTCTCGAGGACGCGCTCGGCGGCGGCCGGCAGCACCTCGCCGTAGGTCGTGCGCGTCGCGGTCTCGCCGTAGATCGCCACGGTGGCCGCCAGGAGCCGGCTCGGATCGATCATGTGACGCGCCCCGCGCGGATGCACGGTCAGGCGCGCCCGGGGACAGCGGGCCAGCAGCTGCCCCGCGCCCCCGGCGTGATCGAGGTGCACGTGCGTGAGAATGACGTAGTCCACGGCGTCCGGCGCAACGCCGCGCGCGGCGAGCGCCGCGAGCACGCGCGGCACGGCCGGCGCGGTGGCGGTGTCGATCACCACCGCGTGGCCGTCCTCGACGACGACGTGCACGGAGGTCTGCAGCTCGCGCTCGTACACGGCATCCACGGTGCTGATGCCGTACGCATGGTCAAAGACGCCCGCCATGCCGCGATTATAGAATTCGCCCCATGAGCATCGCCGACCTGCGCCAGGAGTATCGATTCGCCGGCCTCACGGAAGCGGAGGCCGGTGCCGATCCGGTCCGCCTGTTCGAGCGCTGGTTCCAGGACGCGCTCGACGCCGACGTGCCGCTCGCCAACGCCATGACGCTCGCCACCGTCACGCCGCAAGGCGCGCCCGACGCGCGCATCGTGCTGCTGAAGGGCATCGAGTCGCAGAGCTTCGTCTTCTACACGAACTACGACAGCCGCAAGGGCCGCCAGCTGGCGCGCCATCCGACCGCCTGCCTGGTGTTTCTCTGGACGCCGCTGGAGCGCCAGGTCCGCATCGAGGGCGTGACGGAAAAGGTGAGCGCCGCCGAAGCCGACGCGTACTTCCGCACGCGCCCGCTCGGCAGCCGGCTCTCCGCATGGGCCTCGCGGCAGAGCGAGCCGGTGGCGGACCGCGAAACGCTGGAGCGCGCGCTCGCCGAGATGGAAGGCCGTTACGGCACCGAGCCGCCGCGCCCGCCGCACTGGGGCGGCTACCGCCTCGTGCCGCACGCTTTGGAGTTCTGGCAGGGGCGCGAGAACCGGCTTCACGACCGCCTGCTCTACCGGCGACGCGACGGCGGATGGACGCTTGAACGCCTCGCTCCCTGAGGAGGTGCTCGAATTCCTGCGGCGCACCGGCTTGGCGGGCGCCGATGAAACGCCGGACGCCGTGCCGCTGACGGGCGGCGTCTCCTCGGACATCTGGCGCGTGGCGCTGCGCGGCGGCCCGCTGTGCGTGAAACGCGCGCTCACGCGCCTGCGCGTCGCGCAGCTCTGGGAAGCGCCGGTGGAACGCAATCTCTACGAGCGCCAGTGGATGGAATTCGCCGCGGGGGTCGTCGAAGGCATCGCGCCGCGCGTGCTGGGCCACGACGCGCGCGGCATCTTTGCCATGGAGTATCTCGATCCGGCGCGCTACCGCCTGTGGAAGGAGGAATTGCGCCAGGGCCGCGCAGACTCCGCGGTGGCCGGCGCCGTCGGCACCCGCCTGGCGCGCGTGCACGCGCGCAGCGCCCATCGCGCGGACGTCGCGCGNNGAACATCCTCGTCGGGCCGCAGGGACCCGTGCTGCTCGACGCGGAATGCGCCTGGTACGGCGATCCGGCGTTCGACCTGGCGTTCTGCCTCAACCATCTGCTGCTCAAGTGCCTTTGGACGCCGCCGGCGGCCGATGCCTTGCTGGCCTGCTTCGATGCCCTGTCGGAAGCCTACCTGGCGTGCGTCGACTGGGAGCCGCGCGCGGAACTCGAGGGTCGCGCGGCGTCGCTGCTGCCCGGATTGCTCGTTGCGCGCGTGGACGGCAAGTCGCCCGTCGAATACGTGACGGCGCGCGAGGACAAGGCGCGGGTTCGCGCGGTGGCCTCGGCGCTGCTGCGCCGAGCGCCTTCCACACTCCTGGAGGTGAGGAGCGCATGGCGCGCATCGTAGAGGTCCGGGGGCGGCGGGTCTGGGATTCGCGCGGCCGCGATACCGTGGAGGCGGACGTCGCCCTGGAGGGTGGATTCACGGGGCGCGGCATGGCGCCCTCCGGCGCCTCCACCGGCGCCGGCGAGGCGCGCGCCATCGATCCGCGGCTGGCCGTGCACCACGTGAACACGCTCATCGCACGGGCGCTCGCCGGCCGGGAAGCGGAGCAGTTGGCGATCGATCACGCTTTGATCGAGCTGGACGGCACGCCCGACAAGCAGCGCCTGGGCGCCAATGCGATCGTCGCCGTCTCGCTGGCCGTCGCGCACGCCGCCGCCGCGGCCGCCGGCCTGCCGCTGTGGCGTCACCTCGCCGGCGCGCGCCGCGTCGCGCTGCCCGTGCCGCAGATCCAGATCTTCGGCGGGGGCGCGCACGCGCGCGGGCGCGTCGACGTCCAGGACTACTTGCTGATCTGTACCGGCGCCGGGAGCTTCGCCGAGGCGCTCGACTGGACGGCGGAAGTCTATCGCGCCGCCGGCGCGCGCCTCGTCAAGCGCGGCGCGCTCCACGGCGTGGCCGACGAAGGCGGCTACTGGCCGGCGTTCCGCTCGAACGAGGACGGCCTGGCCGACCTGGTGGACGCGATCGAGGACGCCGGGCTGCGACCGGGCACCGACGCCTGCATCGGCCTCGACGTGGCGGCCACGCAGCTGTATCGCGGCGGGCGCTACCAGCTCGCGCTCGAGGACCGCTGGCTCGGCGCCGAGCAGCTGCTCGCCCTGTATTTGCGCTGGATCGAGCGCTACCCCATCGTCTCGATCGAAGATCCGTTCGCCGAGCACGACGCCGACGCCATGCGCGCGCTCACCCGCGCCGCGGGCGAGCGCGTGCAGGTCGTGGGCGACGACTTCTTCGTCACCGACGCGCGGCGCGTCGCGCAGGCCGATGGCGCGTGCAACGCGGTGCTGCTCAAGCCCAACCAGGTCGGCACGCTGACCGAAACCCTCGCCTGCTGGGAGGCGGCGCGCGCCGCCGGCTACGGCGCGATCGTCTCGGCGCGCTCGGGAGAAACCGAGGACGTCTCGATCGTGCATCTCGCCGTGGGCTGGGGCGTGCCGCAGCTCAAGGTCGGCAGCTTTTCGCGCTCCGAGCGCATGGCGAAGTGGAACGAGGGGCTGCGCATCGAGGAAGCGCTCGGCGCGGATGCGCTGCCCTATCCGGCGCGGCGCCTGTTCCGCGGTCGATCGCGCACCGCGTAGCCGCCGCGGCCCGTGATTTCGGCACTCCTGCGCGCGTTTCCGGATTGGCTCAGCGCCGGCCTGCTGTTCGCTCTGTGGAACACGCCGGAGCGCTTCGGCGTGGACTGGTTCCGGTCCGGCGTCTTCGCGCTGCTGCTCGAATTCTTCGTCATTCACGCGGGCGGGTTCATGGCGGTCACGGTGACCGATCCCGCGGCGTCGCCGGGCGCGCGATCGCTGCGGCTGGCCGGCTGGTCCGCCGGGTACCTGTTGTTCGTCGGCCTGATCGCCTGGAGCCTCGAGGCCTGGTGGATGATCCTGGCCTTCGCGTGGTTCTGTTTTTCCAAGCTGCAGGCCATCTGGACGAGCGGCGCNNGACGCGGCCGGCATCACGGGCAGCGGCGTGTGGGAGGCGGAACCCCATCGCGCCCTCGCCGGCGCCGTCCTTTACTTCGCCCTCATGGGGCTCAGCCGGCCATTCCTCGCAGCCGGATTCGCGGCGCGCAAGCGCGACGGCTGACGGGCACGCGCGGCGGCACCGCGCTCAG
>DKBI01000170.1 GCA_002451175.1 Betaproteobacteria bacterium UBA6904 | reverse complement strand
TCCACGGGCAGCCCCGCCTTGCGCTTCAGCTCCGTCAGAAACTGGCGCGGCTCCGCAATGCTTTCCCAGACCTGGGGCAGAAAGGTGCCGCGGCGGCCGTCGCAGTCGAGGATGAGGCCATCCTCGCCGCGGCGCAGCTGAGCCAGCAGATCGGCCTCGTCCGCAAAGGACAAGGGTTTCGGCGCCGACAGCAGCGACACTTCCACGCGGCAGCGCGGCCACTCGTCACGCGTCAGCGCCGGGAAGCGCGGGTCCTCGAACGCGGCGCGTTTCGCATTCTCGGCCACGTCGTCGCCCAACGGCCGGTGCGCGGCGAGGCTGCCGACGCAGCCGCGCAGTTTGCCGTCCAGGGTGAGCGTGGTGAAGCTGGCGCCCGCTTGCCGCAGCCAGGCAGGCGCATCGGTGCGCGGCGCCTCGGCCTGCAGGCCCAGAGCGTGCGCGACGGAATCGCGGGCGATCGCGAGGAGGGCTGGGCCGGCCGCCTCGAGCGATAAGGTGCCGGGCTCGAACAGCGCGAAGGCCGCGTAGCCGACGACCCGTCCCTTGCCGCCCGCGCTGTCGCCGGAATTGCAGGCCGCGAGCTTTCGGATGCCCAGCCCGCGACGCCGCGCGGCCTGCAGCAGCCCGTTCAGCGGCGTGGCGCCGCACGCCTGCTCGTGGCTCAAGTCACCGTTGAGCGCGGCGATGCGCTGCGCCGTCGCCGCGTCGATGGCGCAAGCTTCGTCGTAGGAATGGTAGTGGGAGAGATCCGTAGACAGCACGAACAGGGTCTCGCGTTCGCCCCAAAGCCGTTCGAGCACCTCGGCGACCTCCGAGGGCCGCGCATCGCCCACCGCGAAGGGCACGACGGAAAACGCACCGAGCACCCGCTGCAGGAACGGCAGCTGCACCTCGAGCGAATGCTCCTGCGCATGCGCCGCGGCACTGGTCACGACCTGCGGCAGGCCCTGCAGCAGCGCGCGTGCTTGCGCGTCGACCGGCACCCGCCCCAGCGGCGTGTCGAACGCGGCGGCCTCCGGCAGCGCGAGCCCGCGCACCGGGACCCGATGCACGGGACCGAGAATCACGACACGCCGGACGATGCCGCGACCTGGTGCAATCGCGTCGTATGCCGCTGCGGCCACCGCGCCGGAGTAGACGTATCCGGCGTGCGGCACGATGATCGCCTTCGGGAAATCGAGTTGCGGCTGAAGCGGCTCGACGCCGCCGAGCAGCTCCGCGATGTCCGCGGACAGCTCGCGCGGGTCGCGGGGATAGAACATGCCGGCCACGGCGGCGGGACGCACGACGGCTGCCATGCCCGCAGATTAGCGCGATTTCAGGATACGGCGTTGATTCCAGTCACCGGGGCTGCAGCAGGTCCATCACGCCCTGGAGCGCCCGCTCCACGGCCTGCCGGCGCACGCCGGCGCGGTCGCCGTCGAAGCGGCGACATTCGCTTCTCGCCTCGCGCGCACTCGCCCAGGCGAAACAGACAAGTCCCACGGGCTTGGCAGCAGTCCCGCCGGACGGCCCGGCGACCCCCGTGATCGCCACGGCGACCGTGCCGCGACTCCGGCGCAGCGCGCCGCGCGCCATTTCGATCGCGGTCTCCTCGCTCACCGCGCCGAATCGCTCGAGCGTCTCGCTCCGCACGCCGAGCATCTCTTCCTTGGCCGCGTTGGAGTACGTCACGAAGCCGCGCTCGAACCACGCCGACGAGCCGGGCACGGACGTCACGGCCTGCGCGACGGCGCCGCCGGTGCACGACTCCGCGGTGACCAGCCAGTCGCCGGTCTCCGCCAGCCGGCGTCCCGTTTCGCGCGCCAGGGTCTCCGTCATAGAACGAAGCGTTTCAGAAGCGCCAGCACGATCAGCGTGTAGCCTGCCGCCAGCACGTCGTCGACCATCACCCCCATCCCGCCCTTTACCCGCCGCTCCAGCTGGCGGATCGGCGGGGGCTTGACCACGTCGAACGCGCGGAAGACCAGGAACGCCAGGCCCTGCCACAGCGGCTCGTTCGGAATCAGGGCGAGCACCGCGAGAAACGCGACGACCTCGTCCCAGCACATCGCCCCGTGGTCCGGCACGCCGAGGTGCAGGCCGGTCAGCTCGCAGGCCCACACGCCCACGCCGAACAGCATGACGAGGATCGCCACGAGCTCGAGCGGCGAGTAACCCGGCCCCAGCAGCCACCAGAGCGGAAACGCCACCAGCGTCCCTACGGTGCCCGGCGCGAAGCGGGACACGCCGGCGCCGAACCCGAGCGCGATGAAATGCGCCGGGTGCGCGAACGTGAATGCCCATCCGGGATGGCGCGCGATCATGCGGCGAAGTGGTCGAAGCCCGGCTCCAGTGCCATCGCTCGGCCCGCACCGTCGTGCAGCTCGAGGCGGGCATCGCCGGCCACGATCACGCCGGCCCGCGTCAGCGGCAGCGCAAGGTCCCGCGCGATCGCGTCGATCGCCTCGCGCGCGTCCGGCGGCGCCGTAAAGACGAGCTCGTAATCGTCCCCGCCGCCGAGCACGCAGCGGCGCTCGAGCGCCGAATCGCGAAACGGCAGGAGCGCGCGGTCGCGCGGCAACTTCGCGTAGTCCACGCGCGCGCCGCAGGCCGAGCGCGCGAGGATGTGACCGAGGTCCTGCGCGAAGCCGTCCGAGACGTCGATCGCCGCGCTCGCCACGCCGCGCAGCCGCTCGCCGAGCGCGACGCGCGGCTCCGGGACCTCGAGCCGGTCGCGCGCCTCGGCGAATTCCGGATGCTCGAGCGCCAGCGCCGCGCCGCCCAGTGCGCCGGACACCCAGACGTCCTCTCCCGGGCGCGCGGCAGAACGCAGCAATCCGCTGCCCGCCGGAAGCTCGCCGAGGATCGTCACGCAGATCGCCAGCGGTCCGCGCGTCGTATCGCCACCGATCAGTTCCGTGCCGAAGCGCTCGGCGAGCGCGAAGAATCCGGCGGCGAACGCCTCGAGCCAGACCGGATCCGCCGACGGCAGCGCGATCGCCAGCGTCGCCCATCGGGGCGTTGCGCCCATGGCCGCCATGTCGGACAGGTTGACGGCAAGCGCCTTGTGTCCGAGCCGGCGAGGGTCCGCACCGGCCGGGAAATGCCGGCCTTCGAGCAGCAGGTCGGTGGAGACGGCGACCTCCATGCCTTCGCGCGCGCGGATGAGCGCCGCATCGTCGCCGATGCCGAGCGCGGCGCTGCGTGCCGGCCGCTCGAAATACCGGCGGATGATCGCGAATTCGGAAAGCATGGCGTGGCGCGCGAGGCGCTGCCCTTCCGGCGCCTCTAGGCCGACCGGCGGAAGCGCGCCAATTCCTCGGCGCGTAACGCTCCGGCAAGCTTTTCGAGCACGCCGTTGACGAACTTGTAACCGTCGGTTCCGCCGAACGCCTTGCCCAGCTCGACGGCCTCGTTGAGGACGACGCGGAAAGGCGTCTCGGGCCGCTCGGCGAGCTCGAACGCGCCGATGTAGAGCACGGCGCGCTCCACCGGCGACAGCTCGGCAAACTTGCGATCGATGAGCGGCGCGAGGTGTTTTTCGAGATCCGCGGCGCGCCGCACGACGCCTTGCAGCAGGAGCACCGCGAGGTCCTGATCACAGCGGTCCCAGCCGTCCATGGCCCGCGCCTCGGCCAGCGCATCGCCCCCCGCCAGCTGCCAGGCGTACAGGGCCTGCATGGCGATTTCCCGCGCGCGACGGCGCGGCGTCTTCAGCGCCATGCGTCTTCGAGTCCGGCCCGCAGGCGCGCCATTTCCAGCGCCACGCGCACGGCTTCGGCCCCCTTGTCCCGCCGCGCCAGGGCCTGTGCCTCGTCCTCCGTCGTGAGGATGCCGTTGCCCACGGGGATGCCGGAATCGAGGGCCACGTCCATCACGCCGCGCGCCGATTCGTTGGCCACCACGTCGAAGTGATAGGTCTCTCCCCGGATCACCGCGCCGATCGCCACCAGCGCGTCGAAGCGCCCCGACTGCGCGAGCCATTGCAGCGCGAGGGGAATTTCGAGCGCCCCGGGAACGGACACGAACTGCGCCGTCGCTCCGGCGCGCCCGATTTCCTCGCGCGCCGACGCGAGGAGCGCCTCGCTGATCGCCTCGTTGAAGCGCGAATGCACGACGCCGACGCGCAGCGCACTCATTGCGCCGCGCGCTCCAGGTATCCCGAGACCTCGAGACCGAAGCCGGTCATGCTGGGCATCTTGCGCGGCGCCGCCATCAGCCGCATGCGCCCGACGCCGAGATCGCGCAGGATCTGCGCGCCGATGCCGTACGTGCGCAGGTCGTGGCTGCGTCCCGCGTGGTCCTGCGCCTCGCGCTCGGCGTTCTCCAGCCGCGCTTCCAGCGCGGCGTCCGACTGCGCGCAGTTCAGCAGCACCATCACGCCGTTGCCCTCGCGGCCGATCGCGGCCAGTGCCTCGGGGTAGCTCCAGGAATGCGTTCCCGGCCCCGCGTCGATCAGGTCGAGGATCGACAGCGGCTCGTGCACGCGCACCAGTGTGTCGCGCGATGCGGCAACCTCGCCGCACACCAGGGCGAGGTGCGTGCCGCCGGTGGGCACGTCGCGGTAGGCGATCAAGTGAAACAGGCCCTCGGCGGTCTCGATGTCGCGCTCGGCGACGCGGCGCACCAGCGACTCGTGCGCGTTGCGGTAGTGGATCAGGTCGGCGATCGTGCCGATCTTCAGCCCGTGCTGCGCCGCGAACGGCACGAGGTCCGGCAGGCGCGCCATGCTGCCGTCGTCCTTCATGATCTCGCACAGCACCGCCGCCGGCGCGAGGCCCGCGAGACGGGCCAGATCGCAGCACGCCTCGGTGTGCCCCGCGCGCACCAGCACGCCGCCCGGCTGCGCGATGAGCGGAAACACGTGCCCCGGCTGCACGATGTCGGTCGGTTCCGCATCGGGCGCCGCCGCCACCTTTACCGTCAGCGCGCGATCGTGCGCCGAGATGCCGGTGGCGATGCCTTCCGCCGCCTCGATGGAGACCGTGAAGTTCGTGCCGTGGCGCGAGCGGTTGCGGCTGACCATGGGCCGCAGGCCGAGGCGCGCCGCGTGCGCCTCGGTGACCGGCATGCAGATCAGTCCGCGCCCGTGCTTGGCGAGAAAGTTGATTTTTTCCGGGGTGACGAAATCCGCGGCAAAAACGAGGTCGCCCTCGTTCTCCCGGTCCTCGTCGTCCACCAGGACGACGATCCGCCCGGCGCGGATTTCCTCGATGATGTCGGCGATCGGACTGATCGCCGTGTGCTCGCGACGCATCGCAGCATTATAGGCGAGCGGCCACGCAGCCGATCGCCTGAATGCCGGAAGCCGCTACGCCTTGCTCGCTTCGGCTTCGTTCGTCCCGAGGCGCTCGCGGATGCGCGCCGACTTGCCGGACCTCGAGCGCAGGTAATAGAGCTTGGCGCGGCGCACGTCGCCCTTGCGCTTCACCTCGATCGAGGCGATCAGCGGCGAGTAGGTCTGGAAGGTCCGCTCGACGCCCTCGCCGGAGGAGATCTTGCGCACGATGAACGACGAGCGCAGGCCACGGTTGCGCTTCGCGATCACCACGCCCTCGAACGCCTGCTCGCGCTTCTTGTCGCCCTCGACGACGTTGACGCGCACCACCACCGTGTCGCCCGGGGTAAAGCTCGGGATCGTGCGCCCCAGCCGGGTGATTTCTTCCTGCTCGATTTTCTGGATCAGGTTCATGATCGCTCTCCGCATTCGCGCTGGAATTCGTCCAGCAGCTTCCGTTCTTCGTCGTTCAGCCTGCGTGCCGCCAGCAGGTCCGGCCGCCTGAGCCAGGTCCTGCCGAGCGACTGCTTCAGGCGCCAGCGCCGAATCTGCTCGTGATGCCCGGACAGCAGCACCTCGGGCACGCGCTCGCCCGGCGCACCCTCGGGCCAGACTTCCGGCCGCGTGTAGTGCGGGTAATCCAGCAGGCCGGCCACGAACGACTCCTCGGCAGCCGACTGCCCGTCGCCCAATGCCCCGGGCAATTGCCTCACCACGGCGTCGATGACCGCCATCGCCGCCAGTTCGCCGCCCGAGAGCACGAAATCCCCGAGCGAAAGTTCCTCGTCCACGCGGTGCCGCAGCAGCCGCTCGTCCACACCCTCGTACCGGCCGCACAACAACGTCATCGCGGAGCGGCCCGCCAGCTCGATCACGCCCGCGTGATCCAGCCGGCGGCCCTGCGGCGAGAGATAGATCACCGCGCCGCCGCCCGCCGCGCCGGCCGCGTCGAGCGCTCGGCTCAGCGGGCCCGCCATCATCACCATCCCCGGACCGCCGCCGTACGGCCGGTCGTCCACGCTGCGGTAATTGTCGGTGGCGAAGCGCCTCGGATTCCACGTCTCGAGGCCCCAGAGGCCGCGCTCGCGCGCGCGCCCCGTGATTCCGCTCTCCGACACCGCGGCGAACATCTCGGGAAACAGCGTCACGACATGGAAACGCATCATGCGCCGTCGCCCGCCGCCGCTACCAGTCCGTTCCCCAGTCCACCTCGATGCGCCGCGCATCCAGATCGACCCGCTTCACTACTGCGGCGACGTACGGCAGCAAACGCGTGCGCCCGTCGCCTCTCAATTCCATGACGTCGTGCGCGCCGTTGGAAAACAGGCCCTGCACGACGCCGAGCTCCGCGCACTCGGCATTCACCACCACGAGGCCGACCAGGTCGGCCCAGTAATACCGCCCCGCTTCGGGCTCCGGCAGCATCGCCCGCGGTACCGCCACCTCGCGCCCCTTCAACGCCCGCGCCGCCTCGGGCGACTCGATCCCGTCCAGCTTCGCCAGCAACTTGCCCGAATGCGCCCGGTGCGCTTCGACCGCATACGCCTTGCCGTCGATCCACCAGGAGCGGCTGGCCGAGAGCGGCTCGTGTTCGCCGGCCACCGCCATCCAGCCGTGCACCCCGAAACTACCGACGACGCGCCCCAAGGCGACCAGCTGCGGCGGTGCGCCGCTCGGCTCAGCGCGCGTCAGGCGGCCTTCTTGGCGAACTGCTTCACGAGACGCGCCACCGTCGGCGACAGGCGCGCGCCTTTTCCGGACCAGTGGCTCAGGCGCTCCAGGTTCACGCGCAGGGCCTCGCGACCTTCCGGCGCCTTCGGATCGTAGAACCCGACGCGCTCGAGAAACCTGCCTTGCGCCGCGCGGCGCGAGTCAGCCACCACGAGGCTGTAGAACGGCCGTTTTTTCGCGCCGCCGCGCGCCAGTCGAATCACCACCATTGGATACTCCGGTCCCTGCGAAAAGGGCACGGATTATAAGGGGAATTTCCCCCGGCTGACAAGGAAGGCCGCCGGCCGGGGAATCCCCCGGTCAGTGCTGCGGCGTGATGATCTGGATGTGTGCGCGGCTGACGTCGAGGAACGGCGCCGAAACGATGAGGCGGCCGCCCAGCTGCAGGTCCCACACCTCGGCGTCGGTCACGGCGATGAACTCCCGCGCCTCGCGCATGTAATCGGTGACCCGCGCGCTCGGCAGCAGCTCGATGAAGCCCTTGATCCGGAAACTGCTGGTGAGAATCGTCACCCGCGTGCGCTGCTCGTTCGGTCCCATGGCCCTGTCTCCTCCCGCGTGCCGGCTCAACGCATCCCGGGCAGCACGCCGCGCATGCCGCGCATCATGCGCCCCAGATTGCCGCCCTTCATCAGCTTCATCATCTTCTGCATCTGCTCGAACTGGTTGAGCAGCCGGTTCACCTCCTGCACCGGCACGCCCGACCCGGTCGCGATGCGCCGCTTGCGCGACGCCTTGATCAGNNGGAAGCTTGTCGGCCAGCGCCGCGAGCCCCCCCATCTTCTTCATCTGCTGCAGCTGCTGCTTGAAATCCTCCAGGTCGAAGCCCTTGCCCCGCTTGATCTTCTCGGCGACCCGTTTCGCCTCGTCGAGGTCGACCTGCTTGTGCGCCGCCTCGACGAGCGAAAGGATGTCGCCCATGCCGAGGATGCGCGAGGCCATGCGCTCGGGGTGGAACGGCTCCAGCCCGGCGAGCTTCTCGCCGGTGCCGACGAACTTGATCGGCTTGCCGGTCACCTCCCGCACCGAGAGCGCCGCGCCGCCGCGCGCATCGCCATCNNGCGTCCACCACGAACAGCGTCTCCGCCGGCTGCAGGATGCCTTCCAGCTCCGTGATCTCGCGCATCATGTCCGCGTCCACCGCGAGGCGTCCCGCGGTGTCGACGATCAGCACGTCGAAGTAGCGCAGGCGCGCCTGCTCGCGCGCGCGCCTCGCGATCGCGGCAGGCGCTTCGCCCGCTTCCGTGGGCAGAAAGTCCACCCCGGCCTGCGCCGCGACGGTGCGCAGCTGCTCGATCGCCGCCGGGCGGTACACGTCGCAGGAGACCACCAGCACCTTCTTGCGCAGTTCCTCGCGCAGCAGCCGGGCGAGCTTTCCGGTCGTCGTCGTCTTGCCGGAGCCCTGGAGCCCGGCCATGAGAATGACGGCGGGCGGCTGCACCGCGAGCTGCAATTCGACCTGCGCTTCGCCCATGAGCCGCGTCAGCTCGCGGTGCACGACGCCGACGAGCGCCTGGCCGGGCGTCAGGCTGCCGACCACCTCCTCGCCCATCGCCTTCTCGCGCACGTTGGCGACGAACGCCTTCACCACCGGCAGCGCCACGTCCGCCTCGAGGAGCGCGACGCGCACCTCGCGCAGGGCCTCCTGGACGTTGGCCTCGGTGAGGCGCGCCTCGCCGCGAATCGTCTTGACGATCCGGCTGAGCCGCGCGGTCAGGTTCTCGAGCATGGGTGATAAACTGCGAGCGTGCCGGACATTGTAATTCACACGCTCGTGTCCGCCGCGTATGCCGGGCTGGCGTGGCATTTCTGGAATTCGCGCTGGCGCGCGCCGCGCGCCGAGGCACCGGGTGGATTGGCCGGCTGGGAGCGCCTCGCGCTCCTCGCGGCGATCGCGCTGCACGGCGGACTCCTCGCACGCGACGTGTTCTTCACGACCGAGCTGCGCTTCGGCTTCGCGCAGGCGCTTTCGGTGACGCTCTGGCTCGGCGTCGTCATCTACTGGATCGAAAGCCTGTTCCTGCAGCTCGACGGATTCGAGCCGCTGATCCTGCCGCTGGCCGCGGTCGCCGTACCCCTGCCGCTCGCGTTCCACGGCCTGGCGAGTCCCGCGCTGGCCGCCTCGCTGGAATTCAAGCTGCACCTGCTGCTCGCCATGTGCGCCTACAGCCTGTTCACGATCGCGATCCTGCACGCGCTGCTCATGACGCTCATCGAGCGGCGCCTCCACCGCCAGAGCGAGCCGGGCCGCGACCGCCGCGAGCTGCTCGGCGGCACCCTCGCGCGCCTGCCGCCGCTGCTCACCCTCGAGCGCCTGCTGTTCCGCCTCATCGGCGTCGCGTTCTTCTTCCTGACGCTGACACTCGTCACGGGCATCGTCTTCTCGGAGACCCTCTTCGGCCGCGCCCTGCCGTTCAACCACAAGACGCTGTTCGCCCTGCTGTCCTGGGCGACGTTTGCCGCCCTGCTCGCGGGGCGGCATTTCTACGGCTGGCGCGGACGCACCGCGCTGCGATGGACGCTGACCGGATTCGTGATGCTGGTGCTCGCCTACGTCGGCAGCCGGTTCGTCCTCGAGGTCTTGCTCGGTCGGGCCTGAGCCCGGATGGCGGACGACGCGCTCGGCTGGGAATTCGGCGTTCTGCTGCTGCTGCTCGCGACCTCGGCATTCTTCTCGCTCGCCGAGACGAGCATGATGGCGCTCAACCGCTACCGCCTGCGGCATCTCGTCGCGGCGGGGCACGGCGGCGCGCAGCGCGCCGCCGCGCTGCTGCAGCGGCCGGACCGGCTGCTGGGCGCGATCCTGCTCAGCAACACGCTGGTCAACGCCGCTTCGACGACGCTCGTCACGGTGATCGCGATCCGCCTGTTCGGCGAGCGCGAGATCGTGCTCGGCGCGAGCACCGTGCTGGTCACGTTCCTCATTCTGGTCTTCACCGAAATCACGCCGAAGGTCATCGGCGCCACGTATCCGGAGCGCATCGCGCTGCCGCTCGCCCATGTGCTCGGCCCGGTGCAGACGTTCGTGCGGCCGGCAGTCTGGTTCGTGAACCTGTTCGTGCGCCCGCTCCTCGCGCTCGCCGGCATCCGCCCGGAAAGCGCGCGCGAGGAGCACAAGCTGACGCCGGAGGAAATCCGCACCCTGGTGCTCGAGTCGTCCAGCTTCATGCCGAAGAAGCACGTCGCGATCCTGCTCAACCTGTTCGATCTCGGCGACATGTCGGTCCAGGACATCATGGTGCCGCGCGCGCGCATCGAATCGGTCACCCTGTCCGACGGCATGGAGCCGGTCGCGCGCCAGCTCGCGACGAGCTATCACATGCGCCTGCCGGTGTTCCGCGATCACGCCGGCGACGTGATCGGCGTGCTGCACCTGCGCAAGGTGCTCGGCCTGCTGCATGCCGGGACGCTCGCCCGCGAGACGCTCGAGGAGATGATCGCGGAGCCGTACTTCGTGCCCGCGCGCACGCCGGTGGTGACGCAGATGCAGTACTTCCAGGAGCACCGCGAGCGGCTCGCGCTCGTCGTCGACGAGTATGGCGAGCTGATGGGCCTGGTGACGCTCGAGGACATCATCGAGGAGATCATCGGCAAGTTCACGACCTCGCTGCCGTCGGCGGCGCCCCTGGTGGCGTGGGGCGAGGACGGCAGCGCACAGGCCGACGGGGCGATGACGGTGCGCGAGGTCAACCGCGCGCTGGGCCTGCAACTGCCCACCGGCGGTCCCAAGACCCTGAATGGCCTGATCCTCGAGCACCTGCAGGACATCCCCGAGGCGGATGTGTCGATCAAGATCGGCGAAGTGCCGTTCGAGATCGTCCATGCGCACGGTCGCGCGATCAAGACGGTGCGTATCTTCAAGCCCCCGGAAGCGCCTGCGCCGGCCTCCGACTCGACGGGCTTTGAGTCGCCAAACGACTGATGTTTCATAGCGTTAGCGCCAACAGTTGAGGCTTTACAAAAAAGTCCCTGCAGGGCATCATCGCCCCGTGCGCAACGAGCGAGGAGCGGACTGATGGCGACGGCGTCGACGACGGCCAAAGGACCGAAGGAATTCACCTTCCTCTGGGAAGGCAAGGACCGCGCCGGCAAGCTGCTGCGGGGCGACGTCCGCGGCACGAGCGAGGCCATGGTCGGCGCCACGTTGCGGCGGCAGGGCATCATCGTCTCGAAGATCAAGAAGCAGAAGCTGGGCGGCGGCGGCAAGATCACCGACAAGGACATCACGCTGTTCACGCGCCAGCTGGCGACGATGATGAAGGCGGGCGTGCCGCTGCTGCAGTCGTTCGACATCGTGGCGAAGGGCGCGCCGAACCCGGCGGTGGCGAAGCTGCTGCTCGAGGTGAAGACCGAGGTGGAAACCGGCTCGTCGCTCGCGCAGGCCTTCCGCAAGTACCCGCTGTACTTNNGACAACCTGTTCTGCAACCTGGTGCAGGCCGGCGAGCAGGCCGGTATCCTGGAGTCGCTCCTCGATCGCCTCGCGACCTACAAGGAGAAGATTCTCGCCATCAAGTCGAAGATCAAGTCGGCGCTGTTCTACCCGATCGCCATCATCGTCGTCGCGTTCATCATCACCGCGGTGATCATGATTTTCGTGATTCCGGCGTTCAAGGAGGTGTTCAAGAACTTCGGCGCGGACCTGCCGGCCCCAACCCTGGTCGTGATGGGCATTTCGGACTGGTTCGTCGGCAACTGGTACATCATCTTCCCGGTCATCTTCGGCGGGGTCTACGGATTCCTCGAGTCGTGGAAGCGCTCGCTGGCGGTGCAGATCTTCATGGACCGGCTGATGCTCCGGCTCCCGGTGTTCGGCGAGATGGTGCGCAAGTCGACGATCGCGCGCTGGACGCGCACGCTGGCGACCATGTTCTCCGCGGGCGTTCCGCTGGTGGAGGCCCTCGAGTCCGTGGGCGGCGCCTCCGGGAACCACGTGTACGAGACGGCGACCAAGCAGATCAAGCAGGAGGTGTCGACCGGCACCGGTCTCACGGTCTCCATGCAGAACACGGGCATCTTCCCCAACATGGTGCTGCAGATGGTGTCGATCGGCGAAGAGACCGGCGCGCTGGACCAGATGCTCGGCAAGGTCGCGGATTTCTACGAGGCCGAGGTGGATGATGCGGTCGAGGCGCTGTCGTCGCTGATGGAGCCGATGATCATGGTGGTGCTCGGCACGCTGATCGGCGGCATGGTGATCGCCATGTACCTGCCCATCTTCAAGATGGGCCAGGTCGTCTAACCCGGCGCCGCGAGCCGAACTCGCCGGTTTTGCGGGCGATGATGCCCTCTCTCGGCTGGGTGGCTGAGCCAGCAGTGCTGCCCTGGATCGCGCTCGCCGCCGGCCTGTGCGTCGGGTCGTTCCTCAACGTGGTGATTCACCGCCTGCCGAAGATGATGGAGCGCGAATGGCGGGCGCAGTGCGCCGAGCTTGCAGGGAGCGCGCCGGCACCCGCGGAACGCTACAACCTGGCCGTGCCGCGGTCTGCCTGTCCGAGCTGCGGACACGCAATCCGGGCGATCGAGAACATTCCGCTGCTGTCGTGGCTCTGGCTGCGGGGCAAATGTGCCGCCTGCAGCGCAGCGATCAGCCCGCGCTATCCCGTCGTCGAGCTGTTGACCGGGTTGGTCGCGGCGTATGTCGCCGCTCGCTACGGCGCGACGCTCGCGGCGCTGGGCGCGACGCTCTTTTGCTGCTGCCTGATCGCGCTGGCGGCGATCGACTTCGACACGCAATTGCTGCCCGACGACATCACCCTGCCGCTGCTGTGGACCGGTCTCGCAGTCAACCTGGCGGGCACCTTTGTGCCGCTCGCGTCAGCGGTCGTCGGGGCGATGGCCGGTTACCTCGCGCTCTGGAGCATCTACTGGCTGTTCAAGCTGGCCACCGGCAAGGAGGGCATGGGGTACGGGGACTTCAAGCTGCTGGGGGCCATCGGCGCCTGGCTGGGCTGGCAGGCGCTGCCCCTCGTCATCCTGCTGTCCTCGGTCGTCGGCGCTGCGGTCGGGATTGCGCTCATCGTATTCACGCAGCACGGCCGCGACAGGCCGATTCCCTTCGGTCCCTACCTCGCCGCGGCGGGCGTGATCGCCCTCCTCTGGGGCCCGGCCATCACGCACCGCTGGCTGCCGATCTTCTCGTGAAACCGTTCGTCGTCGGTCTCACCGGCGGGATCGGCAGCGGCAAGAGCGCGGCAGCCGACGAGTTCGCGCGCCTCGGCGCGACGGTCGTCGATACCGACGCCATTGCCCACGAGCTCACGGCGCCGGGCGGCGCGGCGATCGAGCCGCTCCGGCGGCTGTTCGGCGACGCCTACGTTGCGGCCTCCGGAGCGATGGATCGCAGCAAGATGCGCTCGCTGGCCTTTTCGGATCCCGGCGCCCGAGCGAAACTGGAAGGTCTGCTGCACCCGCTGATCCGCGCCGAGTCCGAGCGGCGTATCCGTGCGGCATCGGGCCCCTACGTGATCCACGTCGTGCCGCTGCTGATCGAATCACCCGGCTATCGCGAGCGCGTCGACCGCGTGCTGGTGGTGGACTGCCCGGAAGCGTTGCAGATCGAGCGCGTGCAACAGCGCAGCGGGCTGGGCCGGGAAACGGCGGAAGCCATCCAGCGCGCCCAAGTCCCCCGCGCGACGAGAGCCGCTGCCGCCGACGATCTGATCGACAATTCCGGATCGCTTGACGCACTGCACAAACAGGTCGTGGCGCTGCACGCCAGGTACCTGAATCTCGCGCGCTCCTGAGAAAGTAATTTGTCTGAGCGACGCAAATCCTTCAGAATGCACTGAATTCTCCGTCGTCCAGGCTTCGGTGCACGCGTGATTACGTACGAGTATCCGCTCAACGAACGCATCCGGACGCTGTTGCGTCTGGAGGATCTGTTCGAGCGCTCGCGCCATTTCATCGCGCGCACGGATCCCCTCGATCATCACGTCGCGCTGTTGACGCTGTTCGAGATTCTCGAAGTGGCGAGCCGCGCCGATCTGAAGTCGGACCTCCTGCAGGAACTCGAGCGCCAGAAGCAGGTGCTCGCGTCGTTCCGCAACAGTCCCGAGGTGGTCGAGGACACGCTGAGCAGCGTGCTGCGCGACATCGAGCAGGCCTCTGCCGCGCTGTTTTCGATGACCGGGCGCATCGGGCAATATCTGCGCGAGAACGAATGGCTCATGTCGATCAAGCAGCGCACGGGCATACCGGGCGGCGCCTGCGAATTCGACCTGCCGTCCTACCATTACTGGCTGCACCGGCCGGCCGAGGAGCGCATCGGTCAGCTGTCCGCTTGGACGAGCCCGCTGTTTCCCCTGCGCGACGGCTCCGCGATCGTGCTGAAGCTGTTGCGCGAATCCGGCAAACCGCAGCCGCACAGCGCGCCGCTCGGCACGTTCCAGCAGATGCTGGGGGGCCGGACGGCGCAGATGCTGCGCGTGCGGATCGAGTCCGATCTTCCCTGCGTCCCCGAGATCAGCGCCAACAAGTACGTGCTGAACATCCGCTTCCTCGCGCAGAACGGCGACGATCCGCGCCCGAAGACCGCGGACTGGGACGTGGGCTTCGAGCTGACGTTTTGCAACCTGTAAGAGTCGTCGCCTGCCCGCATTGCAACGCGCCGGCGCGATTTGCGCCGGACAATCCGTGGCGCCCTTTCTGCAGCGAACGCTGCAAGCTGATCGATCTCGGCGCCTGGGCGAGCGAGCGCTACCGCGTCACGCAAGCGCAGGCCGATGCGGGCGTGCCTGCGGACGACGAACCGCCTCGCGACTAGCCCGTCGGCGGCAGCCGCCAGGATCCGCGGATCATGGCGATGCCATGCGCGCCCGCGCTGCGGGCCGCGTGCAGATCTTCCGGCTGCAACCCGCCGATGGCGAATACTGGTATCGACGCACCGCGCACCAACCGAGCGAAGGACTCCCAACCGAGCGTTGCCGCGCCCGGATGCGTCGCGGTCGGCTTGACCGGCCCGACGACGGCGAAATCCAGATCGAGCCGCATCGCCCGCTCGAGCTCTTCCCGCGTATGGCAGGACGCCGCGGCGAGCGCGCCCGCGCCGCGATGCTCGAGCCGCGCCAGCTCTGCCGCCGTGAAATGGATGCCGTCGCCGAGCGACGCGTCGCCGCTGACGAGCACCCTGGCGCCGTAACGGCGCGCGATCGCGACGACCGATCTCACGAACGCCGCGCGATCCGGGAGTTGCCGGTCCCTGACCTGCACGAGCCGCAATCCGCGCTCCAGCTTCCACTGCAGTCGCTCGAGGGTCGCCGCCACGCCCAGATGGAGCGCGTCGGTGATCGCATACTCCAAGGGCACGGCGAGCGACTTCAGGACCGGGGCATTCGCCGGCAGCATCGGCTCGGCCATCGGCGCCGCAGGCCGTTGCCACAGGAACGCCTGCCCCTCGCGCGAATGCGGTTCGCCCTCCCAGGCCACGACGCGAAAGAAATGGAGACGGACGGTGGCGTGCTCGTAGGCGTGGATGCGCGTGATCCAGGGATACGCGCGGCGCACTTCGATGCCGAGTTCCTCGTGCAGTTCGCGGGCGAGACCCTGGGCGGCATCTTCGCCCGGTTCGAGCTTGCCGCCCGGAAACTCCCACCAGCCCGCGTACACCTTGCCGGCCGGCCGTTGCGCCAGCAGGAACGAGCCGTCCGGGCGCTCGATGACCGCCGCCGCGACGTCGACGATCACGCCGGCTTCTGGGTCCGCCGCCTCAACGCGCCACCGGCCGCACCGCGCCCGCCACCCGAGCCGCCCGCGTGGCGCCCCGCCCAGTCGCGCGCGAACTGGTAGGCGACGCGGCCGCTCCGCGAACCCCGTTGCAGCGACCACTGCAGCGCTTCTTCCCGTGCAGCGGCGGCATCCTGCGGCGCGCAGCCGAACGCGCCGAGCCACTGCGCGACGATCGCCAGATACTCGTCCTGGTCGAACGGATAGAACGAGACCCAGAGCCCGAATCGCTCGGACAGCGAGATCTTCTCCTCCACCGTCTCCCCGGGATGAATCTCCTCGCCCACGTATTTCGTG
>DKBI01000085.1 GCA_002451175.1 Betaproteobacteria bacterium UBA6904 | reverse complement strand
GGCGGCGTGCCCGTGCTGCTGAAGGACGTGGCGCGCGTGCAGATGGGGCCCGAGATGCGCCGCGGCATCGCCGAGCTCGACGGCGAAGGCGAGGTGGCGGGCGGCATCGTCGTCATGCGCTCGGGCAAGAATGCGCTGGAGACGATCGCGGCGGTGAAGGCAAAGCTGCAGAGTCTCCGGGCGAGCCTGCCGCCGGGAGTGGAGATCGTCGAGACCTACGACCGCTCGGAGCTGATCGGCAAGTCCGTGCGCCACCTGCGCGACAAGCTGATCGAGGAATTCCTCGTCGTGGCGCTGGTGTGCGGCGTGTTCCTCGTGCACCTGCGCAGCGCGTTCGTCGCCATCGTCACGCTGCCGCTCGGCGTGCTCGCCGCGTTCATCGTCATGTACTACCAGGGCCAGCACACGCCGCTCAGCGCCAACATCATGTCGCTCGNNGGCGGCATCGCGGTGGCGATCGGCGCCATGGTGGACGCGGCGATCGTCATGATCGAGAACGCGCACAAGCGCCTCGAGCAGTGGGCGCACGCGCACCCCGGCGCGACGCTCGCGGGCGAGCCGCGCTGGCGGCTGATTGGCGAGGCGGCCGCCGAGGTCGGCCCCGCGCTGTTCTTCTCGCTGCTCATCATTACGCTGTCGTTCGTGCCGGTGTTCGCGCTGGAAGCGCAGGAGGGACGGCTGTTTTCGCCGCTCGCCTATACGAAGACCTACGCCATGGCCGCGTCCGCGGGTCTCGCCGTCACGCTGATCCCCGTGCTCATGGGGTATCTCATCCGCGGCCGCATTCCCGAAGAGCGCAACAATCCGCTCAACCGCTGGCTGATCGCGCTCTACCGCCCGATGCTCGCCGGCGTGCTGCGCTTTCCGAAGCTCACCGTGTTCGCCGCCGTGCTCGCCCTTGCGGCCACCGCGTGGCCGATCGCGCGCCTGGGCGGCGAGTTCCTGCCGCCGTTCTACGAGGGCGACCTGCTGTACATGCCGACCGCGTTGCCCGGAATCTCGCCGTCCAAGGCCTCGGACATTCTCCAGCAGACCGATCGCCTCATCGCGACGGTGCCCGAGGTGAAGCGGGTTTTCGGCAAGATCGGCCGCGCGGAAACCGCCACCGATCCGGCGCCGCTCGAGATGGTCGAGACCACCGTGCAGCTCAAGCCGCGCGAGGAATGGCGCGCGGGGATGACTCCGGAAAAGCTCGTCGAGGAGCTCGACCGGCTGGTGAAGCTGCCGGGCCTGTCGAACATCTGGATTCCGCCGATCCGCAACCGCATCGACATGCTCGCCACGGGCATCAAGAGCCCGCTCGGCATCAAGGTCGCGGGCAGCGATCTCGCCGAGATCGAGCGCGTCGCGCAGGCGATCGAGCGCGTGGTGAAGGACGTCCCGGGCGTGACCTCGTCGCTCGCCGAACGCGTCACCGGCGGGCGCTACATCGAGCTCCTGGTCGATCGCGAGGCGGCCGCGCGCCTCGGCCTCTCGGTGGCCGACGTGCAGTCGGTCGTGGCGGCGGCGATCGGCGGCGAGAACATCGGCGAAACCATCGAAGGGCGGCGCCGGTTCCCGATCAACGTGCGCTACCCGCGCGAGGTGCGCGACTCGGTCGAGAAACTGCGCGCGCTGTCGGTCGTGACCGAGGGCGGCGCGCAGATCACGCTCGGCTCGGTGGCGCGCATCGCCATCGCCGACGGGCCGCCGTCGCTGCGCAGCGAAAACGCGCGGCTCTCGGGCTGGATCTACGTCGACATCCGCGGCCGGGACCTGTCGTCCGTCGTCGCCGATGCGAAACGCGCGGTCGAGGCGAACGTCAAGCTGCCGCCGGGGGTCTCGGTGCAGTGGTCGGGGCAGTTCGAGTATCTCGAGCGCGCGACGCGGCGCCTCGTCGTGGTCGTGCCGTTCACGGGCGCGATCATCTTCCTGCTGCTCTACCTCACGTTCCGCCGCTTCGACGAGGCGCTGCTGCTCATGATCGTGCCGCCGTTCGCCCTGGTCGGCGGCTTCTGGTTCGTCTGGGCGCTGGGGCACAACCTGTCGGTGGCGAGCGCAGTCGGTTTCATCGCGCTCGCCGGCGTGGCCGCGGAGTTCGGCGTCGTGATGCTGCTGTATCTCAAGCAGGCGATCGAGGCGCGCGGCGCGGAACTCACGCCGCAGGCGCTGGTCGAAGCGCTGGACGAGGGCGCCGTGCAGCGCGTGCGGCCGAAGGCGATGACGGTGGCCGTGATCCTCGCCGGCCTCGCGCCGCTCATGTGGTCCGAGGGCGCGGGCAGCGAGGTCATGCAGCGCATCGCCGCGCCGATGATCGGCGGTATGATCACCGCGCCGCTGCTGTCCATGTTCGTGATTCCCGCGGCCTATTACCTGATGCGGCGCCGTTCCACGAGGAAACCGTGAAAGCCAGCACACCGACGTCATCGCCCCCGCAGGAAAGCGCCGCCTGGTCGCTCGTCTTCGCGGCCTGGCTGATCGCCGCGGTGTCCACGTTCGGCGCGCTGTTCTTCGGCGAGATCGTGAAGGTGCCGACCTGCGCGCTGTGCTGGTACCAGCGCATCTTCATGTTCCCGCTGGCGCTGATCCTGCCGATCGGCCTGTTTCCCTTCGACCGCAAGGTGCTGCGCTATGCGCTGCCGCTCGCCGTGATCGGCGGGCTCATCGCGCTGTATCACGTGCTGCTCGTCGCCGGCGTGATTCCGGAGTCGATGCAGCCGTGCCAGCAGGGCGTGCCGTGCAAGGACCAGGTCATCGTGTGGTTCGGCTTCGTGACGATTCCGCTGATGGCCGCGCTGGCCTTCGCGGCGATCGTCGCCCTGCTGTCCGTCGCCCATCACCGGAGTTCGCCATGAATCGCAAAATCCTGTTCTTTGCCGCGCTGTCCGTGCTGATGCTGCTCTTTGCCGCGGGCACGATGCTCTATCAGGGCCGGCAGAACGATGCGGCGGCGAAGCTCGCCGAGCGCAATCGCGCGAGCCTGATGCGCATGCACTCGCCGGGCATCGGCCGCTCGGACGCGCCGGTCGTCATCGTGGAGTTCTTCGACCCGGCCTGCGGGACGTGCCGCGCCTTCTACGCGCCGGTGAAGGACATGATGAAGGCGAGCGGCGAGCGCATCCGGCTGGTGCTGCGCTACGCGCCGTTTCACCCCGGTTCCGACCGCGTCGTGGCGATCCTCGAGGCCTCGCGCAAGCAGGGCAAGTTCTGGCCGGTGCTCGAGGCGCTGCTGGCGGCGCAACCGGACTGGGTGATCGAGCACCGCGCGCAGCTCGAGCGGGTCTGGCGCCACCTCGACGGGCTGGGGCTCAACCTCGAGCAGCTGCGCGCCGATATGAACGCGCCCGAAGTCGCCCGCGTGATTGCGCAGGACGTGGAGGACGCGCGCGCGCTCAACGTCACCCAGACGCCCGAGTATTTCGTCAACGGCCGGCCGCTGCCGAGCTTCGGCTACGAGCAGCTGAAACAGCTGGTGGATGACGCGCTCGCCGCCGCGCCGCGCTAGCAACGCATTGCCCGCGGCGCCGGCGCTGCCTTATAGTGCCGTCATGAGACTACGTGCTGCCGCGTTGGCCGTCACCCTCCTCCTGGCGGCCTGTTCCAAGGTGACGCAGGAGAACTACGCGAAGATCCAGGACGGGATGACCGAGCAGGAAGTCATCGCGCTGCTCGGCCCGGCCAGCGAATCCGGCGGCATGAGTGTGCTCGGCGTCTCGGGCGGCAGCTCGAAATGGGTCGCCCAGGACGCCGTGATCTCGATCCAGTTCGTCAACGGCAAGGTCGTCGGCAAGAGTTTCGCCAAGCCGCCGGCGAAGTAGCCGCCCTAGACGACGTCTTCGGGCTCGAGGTGGCAGGGGCGCTCGCCGTTGCCGTGCTCGATCTGCAGCGTGGCGTGGCCGATGCCGAAACGGTGCTGCAGCTCGCGGGCCGCGTCGGCGAGAAACGGGTCGCCCGGATGACCGCCCGGCATCACGAGGTGCGCGGTGAGCGCGACTTCCGTGGTGCTCATCGCCCAGACGTGCAGGTCGTGAATTCCCGCCACTCCGGGCAGCGCGGCGAAGTACGCGCGCACGCGGGCGGGGTCGACGCCGCGGGGCGCGGAATGCAGGGCGAGCGCGAGCGACTCGCGCAGCAGCTCCCAGGTGCCGGCGACGATGGCCGCCGCGATGACGAGACTGATGGCCGGGTCGAGCCAGCCCCAGCCGGTCCACAGGATCGCGACGCCCGCGAGGGCCACGCCGAGGGAGATCGCGGCGTCGGCCGCCATGTGCAGGAACGCGCCGCGCGCATTGAGATCGTGATGCCTGCGGCGCAGGAACAGCGCCGCCGTCGCGGTGTTGACGACGACGCCCGCGAGCGCGACTGCAATGACGACGCCTGCGGAGACCTCCGCGGGCGAGCTGAAGCGGTGCACGGCCTCCCATGCGATCGCGCCGACCGCGACGAGCAGCAGCATCGCGTTGGCGAGGGCGGCCCAGATGGTCGAGCCGCGCAGGCCGTAGGTGAACCGCCCCGCGGGCGGGCGGCGCGCGAGCGCGGCGGCGCCCCAGGCCAGCGAGAGCGCGAGCACGTCGGAGAGATTGTGTCCGGCATCCGCTAGCAGCGCGAGCGAGCCGGCATACAGGCCCATGGCCGCCTCGAGCAGGACGAATCCGGCGTTGAGTGCCACGGCGAGCGCAAAGGCGCGGTCGGGGCGGGGCTGAGGGTGCTGTCCGTGCGGCATCGAGTGCGAGGGAACAACCCGAGGATCCGCGATTCTAGTGCCGATGCCGGTGATGCAAGTCGGGGTCGTGCGGATGGTCGTGCACGAGCGGCTCGTGCCGATGCGGATGGACGTGCGGTTCGCGGCTGTCCCATGGGAAATCGTGCACGTGCGTGTGGTGCGCATCGTGTACGTGCGGATGCTCGTGGTCCATCGCCTCGTGCGCGTGGCCATGCGCATGGCGCTCGCTCACGTGCAGCCAGACGCCCAGCGCCATCAGCGTCGCCGCGCTCCAGAAGGCGAGCGACGGGCGCTCGGCGAGCAGCGCGACCGACAGCGCTGCGCCGAAGAACGGCGCCACCGAAAAATAGGCGCCGGTGCGCGCGGTGCCGAGCTCGCGCAGGGCGACGATGAACAGCACGAGGCTCAGGCCATAGCCGAAGAACCCGAGCAGCGCGCCGGCGGCGAGTGCCGCGCCCGAGGGCATTGCGGCGTCCCACGACAGCGCGAGCAGAAGGTTCACTGCACCCGCGGCAAGCCCCTTGAGACCGGCGATTCGCACCGCATCGCCCCCCGAAACCTTGCGGGTCAGGTTGTTGTCGATGCCCCAGGCGAGGCAGGCGCCGGCGACGAGCAGCGGTCCCGCGAAGCTTCCGGCGCGCGGCACCTGCTCCCACGCGAGCAGCCCACCCCCTGCCACGATCGCCAGCAGGCCGGCGAAGACGCGCCAGCCGACATTCTCTCGAAACACCGTCCAGGCGATCGCGGCGGTGAACACCGCCTCGAGATTGAGAAGCAGCGCGGCGGCGCTCGCATCGGACAGCGACAGGCCGAAGAGGAGGAGCACGGGTCCCGCAACACCGCCGGCGACGATGGCGGCGACGAGCCAGGGCAGATCGGTGCGTGCCAACGAGGGTGTCGCCTGAGCACCTGGCAACGCAGACCGCAGAAGATCCCAGATCGCCAGGCCCGCGCCGCTGCCGAGATACAGCACCGCCGCAAGAAGCCACGGCGAGACCGAGCCGAGCAGCATCTTGGCGAACGGCGCGCTGGCGCCGAAGAGCCCTGCGGAGAGGAGGGCGCAGCCGATCGCGTGAGTTCGGGGCGTCATCACGGGCGGTGCTCGGCGGTCCCGATGGGGAGGGCGCGAAACGGCAGGCGCCGCTCGATGCTCATTTCGCCCAAGCGCGCGCCCTGCGTTGTGCAGTACACGGTGTCGTATGCGTCGGGTGACAAGGTAGAGGGCCGGGACGGGCTCGCGTGCGTCGAGC
>DKBI01000086.1 GCA_002451175.1 Betaproteobacteria bacterium UBA6904 | reverse complement strand
CCGCACATGCAGAAGGTGGACTGGGATCCGCTCAGGGATTTCACCTACGTCATCGGCATCACGGGGTACACCTTCGGCGTGGTCGTGAAAGCCGACGCGCCGTTCAAGGGCTTCAAGGACCTGCTGGACTACGCGAAGGCGAATCCCGGAAAGCTCTCCTACGGCTCCACCGGCACCGGCACCTCGCCGCACCTCCTGATGGAGGAGGCGGCGATGAAGGCCGGCGTCACGCTGCTGCACGTTCCGTTCAAGGGCAACGCCGATTCGACCCAGGCGCTCCTGGGCGGGCACGTCATGGCGCAGTCGGACGCGACCGGCTGGGGGCGGCACGTGGACGCGGGCGCGTTCCGGCTGCTGGTCACGTTCGGCGAGAAGCGCACGAAGTGGAACGCGCCGACCGCCAAGGAACTCGGGCTCGACATCGTTTCCTATTCGCCGTACGGCATCGTCGGGCCGAAGGGCATGGATCCGAAGATCGTCAAGGTCCTGCACGACGCGCTGCGCAAGGCGCTCGACGATCCCGAGCACCTGAAGATCCTCGAGCAGCTCGACCAGGTCTACTGGTACAAGTCGAGCGAGGATTACGCGAAATGGGCGGTGGACACGTTCAAGGCGGAGCGCGCGACGATCGAACGTGTCGGGCTGCTGATGAAGTGATCGACGGGAGGCGCCGATGAAATATCGCAAGATCCTGCTCGCGTACAACGGCACCCAGGACGGTCGGCGCGCGCTGCTCGAGTGCGCGGACCTGGCCGGGTTTCTGCAATCCGAAACGCACCTGCTGGCGGTGGCCAGCATGCCGCCGAGCCTGTTCCTGACCGAGGGCTTCGTGCCCGAGGAATTGCTGGAGGAGGAGAAGAAGCGCACGCAGCAGGTCCTGGACGAGGGCGTGAGGACGCTCGCCGAGCGCGGGTTCAAGGCGCAAGGGCACCTCGCCGTCGGCGAGCCGGTGGAGGAAATCTGCCGCCTGGCGAAGGAACTCGGTGCTGAGCTGGTCGTGCTCGGGCACAACCAGAAGACGTCCTTCGCCGCGCGCTGGTGGAAGGGCTCGGTCGGCGCCGCGCTGATCGACTATGCCCCGTGCAGCGTGCTCATCGCGCTGTCCAAGGAATGAGGCGTCGCCGGCGCTCCCGAAAGGGGGCGTTGGCCGGAGCTGCGAACGGCCCGCGTGAGCGGGCCGTTTTGTTCCTAGAATGGCGGCCGCGATGATGTCATTCGGACACCAGGGACGGCTCGAGGACGAGCGCATGCTGACCGGGCGGGGGCGCTATGTCGCCGACTGGAACGTGCCCGGCCAGGCCTACGGGCATTTCCTCCGCTCGGACCGCGCGCACGCCGCGATCCGCGCCATCGAGGCCGACGCCGCGCGCGCGATGCCGGGCGTGATCGCGGTGCTCACGGGCGAGGACATCGAGCGGATGGGGTACCGGTCGCTGCCTGCGGCCTCGCCGATGAAGGGCCGGGACGGGAGCGACGTCGCGCGGCCGAACCATCCGATGCTCGCGCAGGCGCGCGTGCGCTATGTTGGCGAGCCGGTGGCGCTCGTCGTCGCGGACAGCGCGGCGGCCGCGCAGGACGCGGCGGAGGCGCTGTCCGTGGACTACGAGGAGCTGCCGGCGGTCACCGACGCGCGGCGCGCGCTGCAGGCCGGCGCGCCGCGGGTGCACGAGGCCGTCGCAGGCAACCTGGCGCTGGATTTCGCCGGCGGGAACGAAGGCGAGACGAACGCCGCATTCGCGCGCGCCGACCGTGTCGTGGAACTGACCGCCTACCACACGCGCGTGGTCGGCAACCCGATGGAGCCGCGGGGCGCGATCGGCGCCTACGACCCGGGGTCGGGGAATTTCCTCCTCCACGCTTGCACGCAGGGCGTGACGGCGATCCGCGGGCAGATGGCGCCGGTGCTGGGCGTCGCTCCGGAGAAGATCCGTGTAATCGCGGAGGAGGTGGGCGGCGGCTTCGGCGTGCGCTTCAACGCCTACCCGGAATACTGCGCGCTGCTCGTCGCCGCGAAGCAGCTCGGTAGACCGGTGAAGTGGGTCGGCACGCGCTCGGAGATGTTTCTCGCCGACGAGCAGGCGCGCGACATCGTGCACCGGGGCGAGATCGCGCTCGACGCGCGCGGCCGCATTCTCGGCATGCGCTTCGATTTCGTCTGCAACCTCGGCGCGTACGTCGCGTTCACCGGCGCGTTCGTCAACACCGTCAACCTGGTCAACGTGGCGAGCGGGGTGTACGACGTCCAGGCCGTGCACGTGCGCGCGCGGCTGGTGTTCACCAACACCGTGCCGACCGCGGCCTACCGCGGCGCGGGCCGCCCGGTCAGCGCCTACGCGATCGAGCGGCTGATCGATCAGGCCGCGCACGAGATCGGCATGGACGCGGCCGAATTCCGGCGCATCAACCTGGTGCGCAAGGCGCAGTTCCCGTACCGCATCGTGACGGGCTTCGAGTACGACTGCGGCGACTTCGAAGGCGTGCTGGCGAAAGCCGTCGCGGAGTCCGACTGGAGCGGATTCGCGCAGCGGCGCGCCGAGAGCGCGCGTCGCGGCCGGCTGCGCGGCCGGGGCATCGCGACCTACATCGAGGCGAGCGGCGCCGGCGGGTTCGCGCCGTTCGACCAGGCGCAGGTGCTGTGGGATGCCGACGGGCGCGTCACGCTGCGCGCGACGTCGCACAACCACGGGCAGGGGCACGAGACGGTGTTCGCGCAGATCGTCGCCCGAGTGCTCGGCATCCCGGTCGAATCGATCCGGCTGCGGACGGCGGACCCCGACTGGGTGCTCACCGGCAATCCTACGGGGGGCTCGCGGTCGGCGCTGGGCGTGGGCAGCGTCATGCTGCTCGCGTCGCGGGACGTGGTGAAGAAGGGGCTCGAGCTGGCCAGCGAGGAACTCGAGGCGGCAACGGGGGATCTCGAGTTCGCGGACGGCCGGTATCGCGTCAAGGGAACCGACCGGTCCGTGGCGATCACGGCACTGGCGAAGAAGTACGCGGGCGCGCTCGACGTCGATCTGCGGGACCAGAAGGTGGGTGCGACCTATCCGAACGGCTGTCACGTCGCGGAAGTCGAGATCGAGCCGGAGACCGGCGAGATCGAGGTGGTCTCGTACGTCGCCGTAGACGACGCGGGCACTATCCTCAACCATCAGATCGTCGAGGGCCAGATGCACGGCGGCATCACGCAGGGCGCCGGGCACGTGCTCGGCGAGCAGGCGGTCTACGATCCCGAGACCGGCCAGCTGCTGACCGGCAGCTTCATGGATTACCCGATGCCGCGCGCGATTCTCGTCGACCGGCTGCGCGTGTTCGACCACCCGGTGCCGACGAACACCAACCCGCTCGGCGCCAAAGGGGTCGGCGAGGCGGGCGTCACGGGTTCGATGCCCTGCATCATGAACGCGGTGCTCGACGCGCTGCGCCCGGCCGGCGTCACGCATTTCGACATGCCGGCGACGCCGTTGCGCCTGTGGTCGGCGATCCGCGCCGCGCAGGCCGGCGAGGCGCGTGCCGGCGCGACGCCGGACTGGACCGCGGGCTGAGCGCCGTGCCGCGCTTCCGCTTCCTGCCGGCGATCGATTCGCGCGGCTATCACCTGTTGCTCGGCGCGGTGGCGATTCTGCTGCTGGGCCCGCTCGGCGGCATTGCCGCGGCGTACATGAATTTCTCGCTGGGATTCTTCGTCGGCGGGCAGGTGCTTGCGGGGATCCTCGGCAGCGTCGTGACCTTCGGCTACGGACCGGATGGCAAGCACGGCGCGAATTACATCCAGACCATGGCCGCGTCGGTCGCGTCGATGGCGGCGATGGGCGTGCTCATCCAGGCGATGGTCTGGCTGGGGCTGACGGCGCCATCGTCCGCGCAGCTGATCACGCATTTTCTCTGCGTCGGCATGTTCGGGGTCGGCCTGGGCATGCTCTCCACGCCGCTGGTCGTCGACCGGATGCGGCTGACGTTTCCCTCCGGGCTGGCGGTGGCGAACATCCTGCGCGCACTCACCGACGCGCGCCTGCTGCGGCGGTCCGTGGCGGCGCTCGGCAGCGGCATGGGATTGGGCGGCGGCATCACGCTCCTCGTGGAGAAAGGTTTCCTCGGCATCCTGGGCGCGATCCAGTTTTCGGCGTCGACGTTCGGCGCCGGAATCATCGTCGGGGCGCGCATCGGCGTGCCGGCCATCGTGGTCGGCGCGATCGGGCTGGCGCTCACGCCGTGGCTGCGCGAGCAGGGCCTGCTCGGCGCCAACGACCCGTGGCGCAAGGTCGGGTTTCTCATCGCGCTCGGCACGATCCTCGGCGCGGCCATCGTCGACATCTCGCTGATCCTGCGCGAGGCGCTGCGCCGCGTCCGCGCGGACGCGGCGCCGGCCGAGGAGACCGAGGCGTGGAAGAAAGTGGACATGCGCCGCCTCGTCGCCTGGGTCGCGTTCTGGGGGCTCGCCGTCATCGGCTCGTCCACGCTCCTGCTGGGGGTGCCGCTGGGATACTCCGCGTTTGCCGTCGCGCTGGCCTTCGTCCTCGTCGTCGTCAACGGCATCAGCCTCGGCATCTCGGACTCGAATCCGATTTCCTCGGCGTTCGTCGTCGGCGTGACGCTGATGGCCTTTGCCGGGCTCACCGACCCGCTGGTCGGGCTGATCGCCGGCTCGGTCCTGCTCATCACGACGAGCGTCGGCGGCGACATGCAGCAGGATCGCTCGACCGGCTGGCGGCTCGGCACGAACCGCGTCATCCAGTTTCGCTACCAGGTCATCGGCATCGCGGGCGGCGCGGTGCTCGCGGTCTTCATCACGCAGCTGTTTCTCGCCGCGTATCCGGTCCTCTCGGTCGACGCGTTCCTGCACCCCGAGCAGAAGGCGGCGAACTGGCAGAGCGCCATGACCTACAAGTTCGTGGGCGTGCTGCGGGGGCTGACCTCCAGCGACACGACGGCGCTCAAGCTGATGGCGCTGGGATTGGGGATCGGGCTTGCGACCGAAGTGATCCGCAAGTGGCTCAAGGCCCATGCCGCGTACCAGGCATGGACGCAGCGCAGCGCCGGCACGCGCGCGGCGGAATTCGTCATCGACACGGTCATCGTGCCGAGCCCGTATGCGTCCAGCTTCGGCGGCTTCGTCGAGTGGTACACGTCGCTCTGGCTGGGCCTCGGCGGCATCTTCTCGTCCGTGTGGAACTGGGCGGCGCGCCGTGTTCGGCGGCGCGCGGCGAGCGAGGCGGACGTGCCGGAGGACATGAGCGGCATGTCGCTGATCGGCGGCGGGCTGATCGCGGGCGAGGCGCTGGCGTTTCTCGGGCTCGGCATCGTCGGACTCACGGGCCTGCTGAGATAAGTCTGCTGCGACGGCGGCCGGATGCGCGCGAGCTTCTGCCGCGCGATCGCCAGGATCCTGGAGCGGGAAAGCCGGCGGCGCGAACCGGAGGAGGTTGGTCCGCGCCGCCGAGTCACAAGCACAGAACGTCGCTGAGGAGGAGAAGTCGGCCTGTGACCGCGCCATGGTAAGCCCGCGGGCCACTTCCGCGTCCTAGACCAACGTATGGGCCTGCCCCGACTTTGGTATCGTGCGGCTTCGCGGACCGGGATCTTCTCCACTTCAAGGAAGGATCGGAACCATGCCGAAAGCAGACTGGGTGTTCAATCTCGCCAACGACGCGCGCGGTATCGCGCGCACGCTCGGCGAGGGCATCGAAACGCGCATCTTCGTCGGCGATCACGTGATGCTCTCGGTGGTGCGCATGGCGCCGAACGCGGTGGGGCAGATCCACAGCCATCCGAACGAGCAGTGGGGCGTATTGCTCGAGGGCTCGGCGACCCGGATCCAGGGCGGCGAGGAAGTCGCGGTGAGCGCGGGCGAGTTCTGGCACACGCCGGGCGGCGTGCCGCACGGCATCCGCGTCGGGGGCGAGGGTTGCGTGGTGCTCGACATCTTCAGTCCGCCGCGCGACGAGTACCGCAAGGCGGGTTCCGGTTTCGGCGTCTGAGGCGGTCTACGCCGCGGCCTTGCCGGTGATCGGCGCGCTTGGCCGCAGGCTTTCGCCGGGCTCCAGCACGAACGTGAATTCCAGCGCATAGCCGTCCCCGCGGCGCTCGAAGTTGCCGAGCAGCGCCTTCGTGACGCCGAATTGCGAATCGGTCTCCAGGTTCGGGTCGCTCGCGTCGTACACCTGGGAGGCGATGGTCTTGTAGCCCGGCTTGACGATGAGGAAGTGCAGGTGCGCGGGCCGCAGGTTGTGCCGCCCCTGCGCGGCGAGCAGCGCGCCCGCGGGACCGCCCGTAGGCACCGGGTAGCCGGCCGGTTTCACGCTCACGAAACTGAAGCTGCCGTCCGCTTCGGTGACCAGCCGGCCGCGCAGGTTCATGTCCGCCTGAGAGGGATCCTGGTTCTCGTACAGGCCGTTCGGCGACGAATGCCAGACGTCGACCTCTGCGCCGGCGATGGGTTGTCCCTCGCCGTCACGCACCCAGCCCCGCACGGTCAGCGTGGGCCCGGGCGTCGGCGAGCGCACGATCGACGCGCCGTCGGCGCAGTGCGGCGTGCCTTCGCGATAGAAGGGGCCCAGGTTGTTCGCCTGGGTCGGGCGCGTGCCGCCGGCGCCGTTGTTCAGCAGGCAGACCAGGTTGGACACGCCGAGCGAACCCGCGAGCAGCATCGCCTCGTTGTGGCTCGGCGTGGTGTGCTGCCCGATGGCGTTGAGCTGGCGGATCGCGGTCTGGAATTCCCGCTCGGTGAGCCGCGCTTCCTGCACGAACGCGTGCAGATGCCTGACGAGCAGCGCGAGCAGTTCCTTGGTGCGCGCGTCCGGCGTCCGCTGCATTTCCCGCAGCACCGCCGCCGTGACGTCGGCCGGTTTTTCGATCATCGTGGGGCCTCCGGCGGGCGAGTCTAGCAGCCCCCCGTACACCGATTCCCGATTAGACTCGGTCGCCATGAATCGTCGCGCTTTCGTGATCGCCGGCGCGCTCGGGGCCGCCGCGCCAGGCTGGGCGATCGGCCAGGGCGTGCGGCGGCCGCGCATCGGCTACCTGCTGTTCAGCCCGGTGACGGATCCGCCGTCGCGCGAGCGCCAGGCGTTTCTCGACGGCCTGCGCGAGTACGGTCACGTGCCGGGCAAGACCGTCGAGATCGTCTACCGTTCAGCCGAAGGCGAGACTGGCTTCATGGACGCGGTGGCCGAGGATCTCGTCAGGCAGCGGCCGGACGTGATCGCGGTCTCCGGCACCGCCGCGGTGCTCGCGGCGAAGAAGGCGACGCGCACGATTCCGATCGTCATCCTGGCGCTCGGCGATCCGGTCGGCATCGGCGTCGTGCCCTCGCTGTCGCGTCCGGCCGGCAACGTGACCGGCGTGTCGTTCATCTCGAGCGAGCTGACGGCGAAGCGGCTGCAGCTCACGCTGGAGTGCGTGCCCCGCGTGAGGCGCGTGTCGATCATCTGGGACCGCCAGAACGCCAATTCGCGCGCCGAGTCGCGGGCCGCGCTGGCGGCCGCAAGCAAGCTGGGCCTCCGCGCCGAGTCGCTGGACCTGGGCTCCGATGCCGAGCTGGCGCGGGCGCTTGAACGGCTCGCGACGGAACGGCCCGATCTCCTGTACGTCACGTTCGAGGGCGGCCTCGCCGCAGCGAACCGGACGGTGATCGCCGAATTCGGCCTGCGCCATCGCATTCCGATCGTCACGGGCTGGCACGCCTTCACGGAGGCGGGCGCGCTGCTCAGCTATGCGCCCGACATTCCGTCGATGTTCCGGCGCGCGGCCTACTACGTCGATCGCGTGCTGGACGGCGCGAAGCCCGCCGACCTGCCGATCGAGCTGCCGACCAAGGTGGATCTCGTGATCAATCTGCGCACGGCGAAAGCCATCGGGATCAATCCGCCGAGAGAGTTGCTCCTGCGCGCGGATCGCGTCGTCGAGTAGTCCGGCCCGCCAGCCGGCGCCTTCCGGATCCGTCAGCGCTTGCCGCGCCCGGGTCGGTCGGATCTGACCTCGGTCAACACGCCGCCGGCCCGGGCAAGGTTGCGCCTTGCGCATTCACGTAGACTGCGCAGAAGACCCATTTTCCGAGACGAGGATGCCATGAGCTCACCCGCCGTCCAGTCCCAGGCGGCCGCCGCCGAACCCCGGCCGATCCGCACGGGAGCCGAATACATCGAGAGTCTGCGCGGCCGGAACCTGACGATCTATCTCTTCGGCGAGCGGGTTGCGGAACCGGTGGACCATCCGATGATCCGTCCGTCGATCAACGCGGTCGCGGAAACCTACGATCTCGCGGCGCGCAATCCCGAACTGGCCAGCGCGGCGTCGCCCTACGCGAAAGGGCGCGTCAACCGGTTCCTGCACGTCGCGCAGTCGCCCGAAGACCTGGTGATGCAGAACAAGATGCAGCGCCGGCTCGGCCAGCTNNGCGATGACCGACGTGAAGGGCGATCGCAGCAAGTCGCCCGCGGAACAGGCCGACCCCGACCTGTACGTGCACGTCACGCGGCGCACGCAGGAGGGCCTCTACATCAAGGGCGCCAAGGCGCACCAGACGGGCTGCATCAACTCGCACTGGCTGATCGTCATGCCGACGCTGCGCCTCGGCGCCGGCGACAAGGACTACGCCATCGTCGGCGCGCTGCCGGTGGACGCGCCGGGCATCACGTACATCTACGGCCGGCAGTCCTGCGACACGCGCAGCATGGACGAGGGCGACCTGGACGCGGGCAACGCACGTTACGCCGGGCAGGAGGCGATGATCGTGTTCGACGATGCCTTCATTCCCTGGGAGCGCGTGTTCATGGACGGCGAGTACGAGTCCGCGGCAACGCTCGTCGAGCGCTTCACGTGCTATCACCGGCGCAGCTACGTCTGCAAGACGGGCGTCGGCGACGTGCTGATCGGCGCGGCGGCGACGATCGCGGACTACAACGGCGTGGCCAAGGCCGCGCACGTGCGCGACAAGCTCGTCGAGATGACCCACCTCAACGAGACGATCTACGGCACGGGGATTGCCGCGAGCTACCAGGCCGCGCGCATGGCCTCGGGCGTCTATCTGTCCGACGACATGCTGTCCAACGTCTGCAAGCACCACGTCACCAAGCTGCCCTACGAGATCGGCCGGCTCGCGCAGGATCTTGCCGGCGGACTCATGGTGACGCTGCCTTCGGAAAAGGAACTGCGCCATCCGGAAGTGGGCGCGATCATCCGCAAGTACCTGCAGGGCCGCGCCGACATTCCGACCGAGGACCGCATGCGCGTGCTGCGCCTCATCGAGAACATGACGCTCGGCCGCAACGCCGTCGGCTATCTGACCGAGTCGATGCACGGCGCCGGCTCGCCGCAGGCGCAGCGCGTGCAGATCCAGCGCGCCATGCAGGTCGAGTTCAAGAAGCAGCTGGCGCGCACGCTCGCCGGCATCGCGCCCGGCTCGCCGGAGGAACCGGGCGAAGACTATCTCGGGCGCGTGTTCGAGCCCGTCGGGGCCGGCCGCGCGACTAAGTAAAGTCGAACTCGACTTCGGGTTGGCGGTTGCTGACGATGTCGGCGAGGGCGCGGCCCGAGCCGCAGGCGTGCGTCCAGCCGAGCGTGCCGTGGCCCGTGTCGAGGAAGAGATTGCGCAGCCGCGTGCGCCCGACGCAGGGCACGTTGCCCGGGGTCGCCGGCCGCAAGCCGGCCCAGAATTCGGCCTTCGACGCGTCGCCCGCACGCGGGAACAGCTCCAGCGTGCGCTGCAGAATCGCGCGGCAGCGGACTTCGTTGACCGTGGTGTCGTAGCCCGTGAGTTCGGCCGTGCCCGCGATGCGCAGCCGGTTGCCGAGGCGGGAGAAGACGAGCTTGTGCGCCTCGTCCGACAGCGACACGGTCCACGCGGCCGACGGCTCGCTCACCGGCAGGGTGACCGAATAGCCTTTCGCCGGGTAGATGGCGAGCGGGATGCCGAGCGGCCGCAGCAGGGGCGCGCTGTAGCTGCCGAGCGCGACGACGTACGCGTCGCCGCGCACGAGCGTATCGCCCACCTCGACGCCTTCGACATGGTCGCCCCACGCGATGAGGCTGCGCACCGTGCTCCCGTAGGCGAAGCGCACGCCGCGCGTCGCGCACAGCGCGGCAAGCGCCCGCGTGAAGGCATGCGCGTCGCCCGACTCGTCGCTCGCCGCATAGGTGCCGCCCGCGAGGTGCTGCCGCGCGCTGGCCAAGGCCGGCTCGATCGCGACGCACTGCTCGACGCTCTTCGGCACGCGGTCCACGCCGAGACCCCGCATCAGCTCCGCGGTGCGCGCGGCGGCCTCGAAATCGCGCGGCTCGGTGTACAGGTGCAGAATGCCGCGCTCGAGCTGGTCGTACTGAAGGCCCGTCTCGCGGCGCAGCGCCTGCAGCGTGGCGCGGCTGTACAGGCCGAGCCTGACCAGTTGCACGACGTTGGCGCGATTGCGCGCCGGCCGGCATTCGAGGAGGAACTTCAGCCCCCAGAGCCATTGCTGCGGGTCGGCGCGCAGGCGGAAGAGCAGCGGCGCGTCGTCGCGCCCCAGCCACTTCAGGATCTTGCGGATCGCCCCGGGGTTCGCCCACGGCTCGGCGTGGCTCACGGAAATCTGCCCGCCGTTCGCAAAGCTCGTCTCCAGGCCCGCGGCCGGCTGCCGCTCGAGCACCTCGACGTCGTGCCCTGCCGCGCGCAGAAACCACGCCGCCGCAACGCCGACCACGCCCGCGCCGAGAACGACGACTTTCACCGGAACGGCTCCTCCGGCCACCAAGGGTAGAACGGCGGCATGTCCTGGCCCGGCCGCATCGCGAAGCGCGGCGCGCGCTTTTCCCTGAACGAGGCGATGCCTTCGGCGGCGTCGGGCGAGGCGCCCATCCAGTAGATGCCCTGGGAGTCGATGCGGTGTGCGTCCATGGGATGCGCCGCGCCGAGCATGCGCCACAGCATCTGGCGCGTCAGCGCGACGGATACGGCCGAGGTCTGCTCCGCGATCTCGCGCGCCAGCGCGCGCGCCGCCGGCAGCAGCTCGTGTGGGGGAACGACGCGGGAAACCAGGCCGCCCGCGAGCGCCTCCTCGGCGCCGAACACGCGGCCGCTGAAAGTCCACTCGAGGGCGCGGCTGACGCCCACGAGGCGCGGCAGGAACCAGCTGGAGCAGGCTTCCGGCACCATGCCGCGGCGCGCGAACACGAACCCGAAGCGCGCCTCGGTCGAGGCGATGCGAATGTCCATCGGCAGCGTCATCGTCACGCCGACGCCGACCGCCGCGCCGTTGACGGCGGCGATCACCGGCTTGCGCATCTCGAAGATGCGCAGCGCGACGAGGCCACCGCCGTCGCGATGCGCCGCCGGCTCGGCGCCCTCGCGTCCCCGGTAATCGAAAGTGCCGCGACCCGCCGAGAGGTCGGCGCCGGCGCAAAACGCCCGCCCTGCGCCCGTCACGATCACGGCACGAACCTCGTCGTCGGCGTCGGCTTGCGCAAAGGCCTCGACGAGCTCGTCACGCATGCGCGCCGTGAAGGCGTTGAGATGGTCCGGGCGTCGCAGCGTGATGGTTGCGACCCGCTCTGCGATTTCGTATTGGATGTCCTGGGCGATCATGGCAATCTAGCGGGGGAGCGCGATCAACCGGGATTCTAGGCGGGAACGATGGACATTCTCGAGCGGTGCATGGCCGGCGTGCGGGGGCGCGGGTTGCGGGTCGTCTTCCCGGAGACGGGCGACGAGCGTATCGTCGCCGCGGCGCAACGCCTGCGCGACGCGGGCATCGCCGAGCCGATCCTGCCGCAGGCGCCTGAAGCGAGCGACCGCCTGGACGCGTACGCGGCGCTGTACATGGCCGGGCGCCCCGACGCGAATCCGAAAATCGCGCGCCGGGTCGCCGCGAAGCCGCTGTTCCACGCGGGCCTCATGGTCAGGGCCGGGGACGCCGAAGCCCTGGTGGCGGGCGCGGCGCACCCCACGGCGCGCATCATCGAGGCGGGCCTGATGACGATCGGCCTCGCACCGGGCATCGGCACGCCATCGAGTTTCTTCCTCATGGTGCTGGGCGAGCGCGTCCTCGTCTACGCCGATTGCGCGGTCAACGTCGAACCCGACGCGGAGCAGCTTGCGGACGTGGCGCTCGCCTCGGCGCGCAGCTGCCGCGCGCTCCTCGGGCAGGAGCCGCGCATCGCGCTGCTGTCGTTCTCCACCCGCGGCAGCGCGCGCCACGCGCGCGTGGACAAGGTGCTGCGCGCGCTCGACATCGCCCGCGCCCGCGAGCCCGGCCTGGCGATCGACGGCGAGCTGCAGGCCGATGCCGCGCTGGTCGAGGCGGTCGCGCGGCGCAAGGTGCGCGACGGCAGCGCCGTGGCGGGCCGCGCGAACGTGCTCGTCTTCCCGGATCTCGACGCGGGTAACATTGCCTACAAGCTGACGCAGTATCTCGCCGGGGCGCGCGCCATCGGACCGGTGCTGCAGGGCTTCGCGCGCCCGATCAGCGATCTGTCGCGCGGGGCGACGGTCGACGACATCGTGGCGACGACGGCGCTGGTGCTGGCGCAGGCATTGCCCGGGCTGCCAAGATGACCTCGTGCGGTCTTCGGGGTGCCATCGGTCTGCCGACTTCGCCGGTCTGCCTCCGGGCAGACCGGCGAAGTCGGCAGATCTGTGAAAGTCAAGAACCTGTCGGTCGGGTTTGTCTGATTGTGACGGACCAGAAGAAAGGAAAGTGCCGATGAAGCTCGAGCTCTATTACGCCCCTGGTGCCTGTTCCTTCGTGCCGCACGTGGCGCTGGAGGCGGCGCACGCTGCCGCTGGCGCGGCGTTCGAGCCGCGCCTGGTGAAGCTGCACCGCGGCGAGCACAAGACGCCGGAGTATCTGGCGATGAATCCGAACGGGCAGGTGCCGGTGCTCGTCGTCGACGGCCGGCCGCTCAACCAGATCGTCGCCATCTGCGATTTCATCGATCGCAGTTTCCCGCAGGCGGGCTTGCTGCCGGGCGAGCCGTGGGCGCGCGCGCAGGCCCTGTCGCAGCTCGCGTGGATGAACAATACCGTGCACCCGACGTTCACGCACGTGTTCCGGCCGAGCGACTTCGCGACTTCGCCTGAGGCGCAGGCCGATGTTCGCATGGCGGCCATGGCGCGGTATCGCAAGTATCTCGAGCGCATCCAGGCGTGGACGTCGGAGGCGTCGCCGTACTGGTTCGGCGCGCGCGTCGGCGTGCACGACGCCTACGCGTTCACGCTGTTCCGCTGGGGCGGATTCGCGGGCATCGATCCCCAGTCGATGCCCGGCTATCGGGACTACGTGCAGCGCGTGATGGCGGCTCCCGTGGTGGCGGCCGTGCTCGAGCGCGAGCGCATCAAGCTGGATACCTACAAGCCAGCGGCATGAGGCCTCGGCGCGCCGGCGGAGTAGGATGGGAGTTTATCGGCACGACGGGAGCCTGATCCATGCGCGGAAAGCGAGCGAGCCGTAAGGCCACCCCCCCTGCGGAGGACATCGGCATCCCGGTGTCGCAGAAGATCCGCGAGCGCGTGCGCAAGGCGCGCGAGCGGTTCCACGCCAACGACAGCATCGCGGCGTTCCTCGAGCCGGGCGATCTGCCGCAGCTGGTCGAGGAGGTCGCGGGCAAGATGCAGGGCGTGCTGGAGAGCCTCGTCATCGACACCGAGAGCGACCACAACACGCAGGACACGGCGCGGCGCGTGGCGCGCATGTACCTGACGGAAGTCTTCCGCGGGCGCTATGCCGCGCGGCCGGAGGTCACCGAATTCCCGAACGTCGAGCACCTCAACGAGCTGATGATCGTCGGGCCGATCACCGTGCGCAGCGCCTGCTCGCATCACCTCTGCCCGATCATCGGCAAGGTGTGGATCGGCGTGATGCCGAACGAGCAGTCGAACCTCATTGGGCTGTCGAAGTACGCGCGGCTGTGCGACTGGGTCATGAGCCGGCCGCAGATCCAGGNNTCGAAGATGATCAACAGCGTGATGCGCGGCTCGTTCCTGAAGGACCCGAACCTGCGCCGCGAATTCCTCGCGCTGCTGCAACGCAAGAACGTCTAGGAGAATTTGCCATGCTCGTGCGCCTGCTGTATGCCAGCCGCTCGGCGAAGCCCGCCGGCGCGGACGTCGTCGACGCGATCCTCTCGCAGTCGCGCCGCCACAACCCGAAGCTCGGCATTACCGGCATCCTCTGCCAGAGCGGCGACCTCTTCATGCAGCTGCTGGAAGGCGGCCGGCCCGCGGTCAACGAGCTGTACAACCGCATCGTCCGCGACGACCGCCACAAGGACGTCGTGGTGCTGCATTACGAGGAGGTGGCGGAACGCCGCTTCGCCGCCTGGACGATGGGGCTCGTGAATCTCGCCAAGGTGAACCGCTCGACGCTGCTGAAGTACTCCGAGACGGCGGCGCTGGATCCCTACGCGATGTCGGGGACGGCGGCGATGGCGCTGCTCGAGGAGCTGATCGCCACGGCGCAGATCATCGGCCGCACGGCGTAGCCCGGAGCGCGCGGGCGATGATCGAGGGCCTGCGCGCGCAGCTCGCGGCCGCCTTGCCGCCCGAGTCGATCCTCGAGGGCGCCGCGCTCGAGGGGCGCACCGAGGACTGGCTGAAGCGCCAGCCCCTGCGGGCGGGGCTGCTGCTGCGGCCGGGATCCACGGCCGAAGTCGCTGCCGCGATGACGTTGTGCCACGCCGCCGGCCAGCCGGTCATCGTGCAGGCGGGACTCACCGGGCTCGTGCACGGCGGCGACACGGCGGCTTCCGACGTCGTCCTCTCGCTGGAGCGCATGCGGCGCATCGAGTCGCTGGACGCGGTTCAGCGCGTGGCGATCGTGGAGGCGGGCGTGACGCTGCAGCAGCTGCAGGAGGCGGCGGCCGAGGCGGGGCTCGCGTTTCCGCTCGACCTCGGCGCGCGGGGCAGCGCGACGCTCGGCGGCAACGCGGCGACCAATGCGGGCGGCAATCGCGTGCTGCGCTTCGGCATGATGCGCGACATGGTGCTCGGTCTCGAGGTCGTGCTGGCGGACGGCACGATCCTGCCGGCGATGAACCGGCTCATCAAGAACAACTCGGGCTACGACCTGAAGCAGCTGTTCGTCGGTGCCGAGGGCACGCTCGGCGTGATCACGCGCCTCGCGCTGCGCCTGCGGGAAAGACCGGCCCGTCAGGATGTCGCCTTCGCCGCGGTGCCCTCGTTCGAGGCGCTCGCCGCGCTGCTCAAGCACATGGACCGCGCGCTGGGCGGGGGGCTGTCGGCGTTCGAGGTGATGTGGCCCGAGTTCTACGAGCTCGTGACGACGCCGCCGGCGAAGGGCCGGGCGCCGGTCGCGCTCGGCGCGCCGTTCTACGTGTTGATCGAGTCGCTGAGCGGCGACGCGCCCGGCGATGCGGTTCGGTTCAGCGCCGCTCTGGAGGGTGCGCTGGAAGGCGGGCTGATTGCCGACGCGGCGATCGCGCAGTCGCAGGTCGAGGCCGCGGCGATCTGGGCGCTGCGCGACGACGTGCTGCAGACCGCGCGCTGGGGCATCCCCGCCGCGTTCGACGTGTCTCTACCGATCCGCGACATGCCGGCCTACGTGGAAGCCGTCCAGCGCGAACTGCGCGCGGCGTGGCCGGGCGTGCGGTCGTGGGTGTTCGGGCACATGGGCGACGGCAATCTGCACATCGTGGTCAGTCCCGACGGCTTGCCGGCCGACGCCCGCCCGCGCATCGAGCGCATCGTGTACGCGCCGCTCGAGGCGATCGGCGGCGCGATCTCCGCCGAGCACGGCATCGGCCTGGAGAAAAAACCCTGGCTGCCGATCTCGCGCAGCGCGGCGGAGGTCGAGCTCATGCGTGTGCTCAAGCGCGCGCTGGATCCCAAGGGCATCCTCAACCCCGGCCGCGTCGTCTAGAAATTGGGGTCTGACCCCATTGTGGGGGACCGGCAGAGCGGCCGCGGGACGAGGTCTGGCGGTTACACTATCGGCTCCGCTGGAACGCGCCAGCGCCGACCTGCCGTCTCAGCGCCGGCAGCAACGCATGGCGGCAGCGCTCTACCGAATCGAACGCCACATGAACGACGAAAAAATCCAGGTGCGCGTCACCAAGAGCGGCCAGCTGCTCGACGTGGTCGTGCTCAACAAGCGGCTCGACGTCATCCAGATCGTGCTCGGGGAAGGCGTCCATAACGTGCGCTGCGACCTGATCCTGAATCGCAATGGCACGGCNNGTTTCGCCGGCGAAGAGCAGATCGTAGCCGCCGGCTTCGCGTTCCCTGGCGCCAGGCCCCTCTCCAGGCTTGGGCAACACGAAGCGACGCAACATCGCGCGCGTCGGCGCGAGCGCAAGCAGGATGGTCTGGATGCGGGCCATGCGCGCCAGTCGCCTCGCGCGCCGCTCGCCCTGCGCGCCGTCTCCGGTCAGCATGCGCTCGTCGTAGACGAAGTCCCGCCCCCAGGGATGCCCGAGCAGCGCATGGGTGCGATGCACGTTCTTCGTATTGATCGGCGCCATGATGAAGGGGCCGGTCCACGACTTGAGGAGATCGTCGTAGGCGACGGAATCGCCTTCCGGCTGCGCCGGCCCCTGAAAGCCCGGCGTCAGCGCAAACGGGTTCGCCAGGGTCCGCGCCACGGCGCGATCGCGTCGCACGTGCTCGATCGTGGCGAGCAGGCTGGCGATCGTGCCGCCGGAGGGGCCGCCTTTCATGCGGCGCACGCGTCCGCGAACGCGGGTCAGGTTCACCCCGAAGCGCCGCCGCGCCTCGTCCTGCAGGAAGACCACGCCGAGGTCGAACGGAACGGAGTCGAAGCCGCACGAGAATACGATGCGCGCGCCGCTGGCGCGCGCCGGCGCCTCGAGCAGCGGGATCATCTGTGCCATCCAGGCCGGCTCGCCGCACAGATCGACATAATCCGTGCCCGCTTGCGCGCACGCGGTAACCAGTTCCCGGCCGTGGAGCTGATACGGTCCCACGGTGGTGATGACCAGCCTCGCCTGCCGAACGAGGCGCGCGAGTGCAGCGGCGTCGGCGGCGTCGGCCGCAATGAGGCGCAGCGTGTCGCCGGCGCCGATCGCGCGCCGGACTTCGGCGAGCCTATCGAGGCTGCGTCCCGCGATTGCCCACGCCAGCTCGCCGCCTGAGCCGTAGGACGCGTTCAGGTACTCCGCCACCAGGCGCCCGGTGAAGCCGGTCGCGCCGAATACGATCACGTCGAGGGGTCTGCTCATGCGCCATGGTCGCACAGTGTCCGCGTCGCATCGCGGTTGCTCGAGGGCCGATGGCGCCCGCAGCGCCTGCGCCGTCTCGCCGACCCAAGGGAAGACTGCTATAAACGCGGGACGGGAAGGATGCCTGCGATGAACCGAACGAAGAAGCTCTGCGCCGGCCTGGGGCTCGGCGTCGCCGCTCTCGCTGCCCTGGCCCAGCCCTATCCAGCGAGACCCATCCACCTGGTGGTCGGGTTTGCACCGGGTGGCGCCGCGGACACCGTGGCGCGCGCGATGAGCGACGGGCTGAGCCGGACGCTGGGGCAAAGCGTGGTCGTCGACAACAAGCCGGGCGCAGGGTCCAGCATCGCGGCCGAAGCCGTGGCCAAGTCGGCGCCAAACGGCTACACGGTGCTGCTCGCCAGCCCGAGCAGCATCTCCGTCAACCCGGCGATGAATCCCAAGATCGGCTACAAGTCCAGCGATCTGCAGCCGGTGCTGAAGGTGACGAGCTCACCGCTGGTCATCGCGGTCAATCCCGCGGCGGGCATCCATTCGGTGAAGGACCTCATTGCGGTGGCGCGGAAGTCGCCGGGCGCCGTCAACTACGCAACCTCCGGCGTCGGCTCGGCGCCACACCTCGGCGCGGCGCTGTTCTCCCAAGTGGCCGGCGTGCAGATGTTCCACGTGCCGTTCAAGGGTGGCGCGCCCGCCGTGCAATCGGTGGTCGCCGGCGACACGCAGGTGACCTTTGCGACGCCGCCTACGGTGCTCGAGCTCATCCGGGGCGGGCGCCTGCGCGGGCTGGCCGTCACGGCGCGGGAGCGATCGCCCCTGGTGCCCGACTTGCCGGGCATGGCGGAGGCGGGCCTGCCGGAGTACGCAATCGACTTCTGGTACGGGTTGTTCGTGCCCGCCGGCACGCCGAAGGCGGCGACCGGCGCACTGTTCGCCGCCGCGACGACGGCGATGCGCGAGCCGGCGGTGCTGCAGGCGCTCATGCGAGTCGGCACGGACGTGGACTTGTCGCCTTCGCCGGAACATTTCGCCGCCTTCCTCGCCAAGGACAACGTTTTCTGGGCCGGGCTGGTTCGCGACGCGGGCGTCACCAAGGACTGAGGTCCGCGCGCCTGGCTCAACACCCCAGTACCCCACAGGAGGTCCTCATGCGTGCAGTGCAGAAAGCCGTGCTCTTTACGATGCTCGTTCTTGCCACCGCGACCGCCGCGCTGGCCCAAACGCCCCCTGGCAGTGGAAAGAAGCCGCCCCCCTTGCGACCGATCCCGGGACTCACCGCGCCGGACAAGTTTCCGCAGGGGTGCGTGGACTGCCACGTCAACATGCCCGAGCAGAAGATGGACGTGCGCCTCAGCACGCTCATGAAGCAGTGGCAGGAGGAAGTCGAGCCTGCGCTGCTCGCAAAGGCGAAGCGGTTTGCGCCGCCAGGGCTGACGTTGAAGGGCCAGCACCCCAAGCTAGGGCAGGGCGTGGGCGAGGTGCCGAAAACGTGCCTGACGTGTCATTCGCGGACCTCGAAAATCGCGCCTCCGTTCAGTCGCATGGTGCACGGCCTGCATCTCGTGGGTGGCGAGGCGAATCATTTCATGACGCTGTTCCAGGGCGAGTGCACGCATTGCCACAAGCTGAACGTCGAGACCGGCGCCTGGTCGGTCAAGAGCGGAAGGGAGCGCGAGTAACGGCGCTGGCAGAACCCCTGCCGGAGCCGGCCTTTCCGGAGCGTGGGTCGGCCTGAAGCGTCGCACGCAGACCCGAACGCCGGAGAT